>DCGZ01000121.1:45794-45992 GCA_002314675.1 Fibrobacter sp. UBA1765
TCACCCCGATTATTTCCAAGGTTGCTGAACTCTCTGGCGTTCCTTACACCGACGACGAAAACGGTACTCCGCATCGCGTGATCGCTGACCACATCCGCGCAGTTTCTTTCGCTATTGCCGACGGCGCTCTGCCGTCCAACGAAGGCCGTGGCTACGTGCTCCGCCGAATCTTGCGCCGTGCAAGCCGCTTTGCTCGCC
>DCGZ01000052.1:0-4081 GCA_002314675.1 Fibrobacter sp. UBA1765
CACATGTTGATGAAGAGCCAGAAAAAACGACATTTATCACTAATGACGTTTGCCTTAGCGCTTCTTATGGAATTGCTTCAAGCAATGAAGGACCGACAAAGACTGCCGATGCAGTATACCGCATTGCTGATGAACGCATGTACAAAATGAAGGCTTTGTCTAAAGCAAATTCCTAGAACTATTCTACAATAGACCTTACATCGCCATCGGCAAAACGAGTAACAATGAGCGTTCCGCTTGTAATATTTGCAGCACCGCGAATCACCTTGCCGTTAGAATCCAAAGTCAAGGAATATCCTTTTTTAAGAATTGTTTGCGGGTCAACCGTCTTTACACGAAGTTCCTGCAATTCAAAATTCTTGTTTGCAAGTTCTAGTATCTTACGGCTACCGTTTTTCAGGCCATCTGCATAACGTTCAATAACATCATGTTCATTTTGGAACAGCCTTTCTGGAGACTGAATAAGCAACTTTGAAAGGCTTGCGATATTTTCTTGTTCCTGGATAATTAAACGAGAAACGGAACGTTCTACATTATCCCTGATTCTGCGTTGACGCTCCTGCTCGTAGGGGAGTCTCGCCTGGATACGCCCAGCAATTTCCATCGCCAAGTCACGAGTACGCTGCCATGATTCCGCAACACGCTCAATCAGGAACTTTGCACAGTCTGTAGGCGTAATGCAAGATTGCCATGCAACCTGGTCAAGCAAGCTTGTATCGATTTCATGGCCAATTCCTGTAAGAACAGGCAAGCTATAATTTGCGACGGCACGGCACAAGGCTTCACTGTCAAAATAGCTCAAGTCAGTCTTTGAACCACCACCACGGATAATGCAAACGACATCAATATCGCTATTCTGTAACAGTCTACCAAGAGCAAGCAAAATGGAATTCTCGGTTTCATTGCCTTGCATGCGTGCGTACGCAGGCGTCACCTTGAATGCAAAACCGGAATCAGCTAAAGTCTTTGTAAAGTCATGGAATGCGGCCGTACCCTCGCCAGTAATCAAGCCAATGTGCAATGGAACTTGAGGAAGCGGCAGCTCCGCATTTTTACGCAACAAGCCTTCGGCCCTTAAGCGTTTTAAAATCGCCTCGCGCGTCAACGCAAGTTCGCCTAAAGTATACTGTGGGTCAATATCAAGAATTTTGCACTGGAATTTTCCGGATGGAAAATAAATATCCGGTTCAACGTAAAGGCTTACCTTTAATTCGGGTTTTAAGGCCAGGGGTGTTCCTTCGGCAGCAATACGCGCAAGGATTCTGTTATAGTCGGATTTCCAAACCATTAACGGGAGCGTAGCCATAGCCTTCACATCGCCCTCCTTGAATTCAGCGATGCTTAAGTAAACTGCGGAGCCCTTATCTTGCATTTGCGTAATTACGCCATGCACCCATGTGCACGGAATATTTACAATGACCTTACGTTTAAAGGCTTCAAGGTATTTGCTTACAGACCAGGATTTTGGCTTTTCAGGTTTGAGTTCGCTCATAAAAACAAAAATAATTAATAAGCGGGGTTCTGGTTTCTACTTTCTAATCTCTGTCCTTAATATTTTCTACATTCTTTTTATATGGCAAACTCATACGAATATAAGCTCTCTCGTGGCGACAAGATGCTCGCCCTCATTCGAAAAGTTTTTCACAACTATCCTGAATTTCGCCACGATAGTTTGAAGCATGTGGCTCGCTTTGCTCCGTTCATTCCATTTTTTAGCGGCAAGCCAGACCTTTCGCAAACTCTCCAGCGTGTTGTAACCTTTGCGGACCACAGCAACAGCCTTTATTTTGGCAACCCGATTATTTTGGCTGCCGGCGCAAATAAAACCGCAAAGCGTATTTGCGATTATGCGAACATGGGTTTTGGCGGCATTACAGTCGGTACAGCGACTCGCAATGTTCGTGAAGGCAATACTCACAGGCCACGCGTTGGCTTCATTGAAAAGGAAAGAGCTATTCACAATAGCATGGGTTTGAACAACGATGGTGTAGAGGCCATTGCAGCTCGTGTCGACAGCCAGCTTATCAAGGCCCACAAAAAAGGTCTTTGCGTAGGTGTATCTGTTGCAGAAACCCCGGGCCTAACCGATGAAGAAGAAAAAATCAAGGATATCCTCGAAAGCTTTGCCATTGCATACAAGGTTGGCGACTATATTGAAATCAATGTAAGTTGCCCAAATACCGGAGAAAGCAGACTTGACCTGGACACACGATTCTCTGAACGCATATTCTCAGAAATCATGAAGCTTCGTAGCACATTCGGCGTTCGCAAGGCTGTATTTGCAAAACTCAGTCCAGACCTTTCAGAAACTGCACTCCGCACTTTGCTTGATTTGCTCACCAAGTACGGCGTAAACGGTGTTGTCATTGGCAATACGTTCCCGACGGCAAAAATGACACAGCTTAATATGCAGACCCCGTATGAATCGCTTAAGGTTCTTCGCCAAGACGGCGATAAGGGCGGGCTTTCAGGGAGACCGCTTTACGAGAACATGTTCCGAAGCGTAGCTTTTGTTCGACAGAATTATCCAAAGCTTAAGGTTATGGCATGCGGCGGCATTGACCACGGCTACAAGATCCTTGAACTTTTGCAAATGGGTGTTTGCGCGGTGCAATGCTATTCTGTTGTTGCCTTCCGCTGGATGGCAGCCCACGAAATGCGCGAAGAATTGACTTACGCACTCAAGGCAAACGGCTTTACTAGCTTGCGCGATTTTGATGCAGCAATGGAACAATAAACGGGTTCAATGAAAAAAGCATTTTTAACCGTACTATGTTCACTTGCACTTGCGACATCTTCGTTTGCAGGTTTCTTTTTGGATAATGTAGCACAGCCTGAATTAAAATCGCATGAATTGCCTGGGCTTTCGTTTGGTGCCTTACTCGGCGGAAACTATTACCTTAGCGGGGTAGATGCAGAGCTCCAGGCCTTAATGAACTATAGAATTGCTGCAGGACATTCCGTAGGCCTATATGTTGGAATGAATTTTCCAAATATGCTTTATGAAGTTGGTGGGGAATATCGCTGGTTCTTTAACGGGACTCCGATTTACGAATCCGACGATTTCTTACTACTAGGCGGTTCAGCTGTTACATTCGAAAACTTTGGCGATCGAATTTTTGCGCCTCGCGTCACGATGGGTTACGGCAAGGATTACAGGCCTTTTGAAACAAGCGAATTTGCAGTACGCTTTGAAATTGGCGGATCCTACACGATAGGCGAAATGCTTACGCGTGAAGATAACGAATTTGCAGCACGCGGTGCCCATACGGTCTTATTCATTAGAATGGGTGTAATGTACTAACTATGAGATCTTTATTCCTTTCCCTTATTTTGATTGCATCTGCTTTTGCAACCCCATGGCTTGGAATTTCATTCAATAAAAAAACATACAACGACCATATTGAATTGCATGTAAAAGGTGTACACCCAGAATCAGGCGCATTTACGCTTATTGATAATGGCGATGTAATCACGCACTTGAACAATCAACAGATCAAGACCAACACAGACATTGCAAACGCAGTAAAGGGCAAAAAGACTGGGGATAAGGTAAAGGTCACATTTTCACGTGAAGGAAAGTCAAAAACGATTGATGTCGCATTGACTGAACGCCCAGAAAACATTTCTTCCTTGATGGGTTCTGCAATTGGTAGCAAGGCCATTGAATTTGGCAATAACTTTTACGCCAATGCCGAAAAGAGAAACGTAAAGCCAAAAGTCACATTGCTAGACTTCTGGGCAACATGGTGTGGCCCTTGTAGACAGGCAATGCCTATTTTGCACAGTCTCTACAATGAACTTGCCGGTCAAGGTCTCGAAGTAATTGGCGTGTCTTCTGAGGGGAACGATGTACTCGCCAAGTTCCAGCAACAGTTCCCGGGGCCTTACCCAATGTACCGTGATGCAAAGCAAGAAATGTGGAGCCGTTATAAAATCAGTTCAGTTCCAACTTTAATGCTTTTAGATGAAAACGGATACATCCTCAAAGTATGGCACGGCATTCGCTCAGAAAAAGCCTTGAGAGACGCTGTAAAAGAAGCACTGAAATGAGGCCGCACCTTCGGTGCTTGAGGCGTGA
>DCGZ01000052.1:4106-15062 GCA_002314675.1 Fibrobacter sp. UBA1765
GTTCGCTGCGCTCACTTTGAGGTAAGTAAGATGCAAGAGCAAGATGCAAGATACAAGAATGCGCCCCCATACCACTCAGTCGACAGACGACAGCCTACAGCCGACACATTGAAAATCAACATTCACTAGATCCTAAATCCTAGCCCCTAAATTCCCCTAGTCTTTGCAGCAGCGGAAGCCAACAGACGGGTACTGATTTTGCGGGTAGAAGCTATAGCTTGATTCCGTGCAACGGCTTTGGTTGTTACCACTCCAAGAACCACCTGCAGCATAGAATGCAGTCGATTTTTCCTTGCTCGGCGTTGCAGTCCATTCCCACAAGTTACCGTTCATATCGTACATGCCCCACCAGCTACGGCACTGGGTCTTGCGACCTGAACGAAGTGCAGCCTTTGTATTTGCATTGCAACGAGTCTGGTTATACTTATCGCCGTAAGAATACTTGAGGTTATCTTTTCCCTTGCAGGCAGCCTGCCATTCAGTAAGAGTGCAAAGACGCTTGCCAGCAGCTTCGCAAAGGCTTGCTGCCTGTTCCTGGCTCACCATATCTCGTGGAGTTTCATCGGCCTTGTTTGGGTATTCATAAGCATCGACACAAACTTCCTTGCCATTCACAGGAACTGGGTACGCATTCTTGCCGCAGCGATTGTCGCTAGCCATGTCATATTCGCCCTTTTCCCATGCACTGTAGTTACCCGCGGAGTCCTGAGCCCTAAAGAACACGACACCAGTCTTATTGTATTCAACACCCTTCTTTGCATCTACCGGGTTCAAGGTATCGCCGATAGAAATCCAGCTATTGCACTTGAGTTCATCGCATTTTGCCTTGAGCTTGATTGGGTCGTAATAGCGACCCGGTGGCGGAACAAGGCTAACTACAGGAGGAATTGAATCAACTGGGAGTGCAGCCAAGGAATCAGCGACACGAGCACTATCTGCCTTGCGTTTTGCTTCAAGTTCAGCAAGGCTGTCTGCAACATGCTTCAAGGAATCTTCACGAGCCTTGTTAGCCGCATTGATGGAATCCTGAATGGCTTTCAAGGAATCACGAACAGCCTTTTTGCGAGCACGAATGGAATCTGCAACAGGATCATGAACAGGCTTTGCAACAGTATCCTTAGGAGTTGAGTCCTCAACAGCCGTATCTGCAACAACAGTATCTACAGGCGGAGGCAGAACCTTTACCGTATCTTCCACAACCGGCTGGGGAGCTGGCCCAGCCACTTGCTTATTTGCCCAATCCTTCAAGGCGCACTGTACCAAAAATAGGCACAGCAAAACAACAAGCATCAAAATCAAAATGACGATTGTTTTCTTCTTTGCTTTTTTCTTCTTATCTTCATTCTGTTGGTCTTTATTTTCAGCCATTATGCATCTTCCTTATCATCATCTTTTTCAGCTTGTTCAAGGGTTTCCGGAGCTTCCGGATCAAAAAGGCTAAGCCAGTGGCGCTTGATTTCTTCTTCAAGTTCCTTGATGCTCAAGCGACGGCGAAGCGTATTTCTATATGCAATCGAAATGATACCAGTTTCTTCAGAAACAACAATCACAAGCGCATCGCACTCAGCAGCCAAGGCTTTTGCAGCACGGTGACGCATGCCATAGCCAGCTTCCTGGTCTCGAGAGTTTGTCGGCATAGGCAAAATACAGCCCGCTGCAAGAATTTCGTTAGCATTCACGATTACCGCACCATCATGCAAGGCGGAATTCGGAAAGAATAGCGCTCGAAGTAAACGGGAACTGATTTTTGCATTCAAGTATTCACCAGTATCAGCGTAGTTACGAAGGCCAACTCGTTTTTCAAGAACAATCAATGCACCAAAACGGTTCTTTGCCAAATCCTGTACAGCACTTGAAATCGCTTCGGTAACAAGATCAAGTCCGTTAGCATGGAAGAAGATGCTACGCATATTGAGCTTGCTTATAATCTGGCCAATTCGAGTAAGAGCACTACGAATTTCTGGCTGGAACAAAATCACAAGCGCAATAAAACCAAGCGTTGCAAGGTTGCTAAGAATCCACACAAGCGTATGGAGCTCCCACCATTTTGCAATGAACCAAACAATGAGCAAAACGACTGCGCCAAAAAGCATCTGTACCGCACGCGTTCCACGGAAAAGGTAAAACACGTAATATACAAGAATCGTTACAAGCAAAATGTCAAGGATATCCGCCATGCGGACATCAATGATGTCAAACAGCGAGAACAGAACCATTTCTAAATGCCTCCAGCAACAATAGCGATTCCCTGGCTTCGTCACAATCGTGAACACGAATAACCGTTGCACCACCAAGCGCTGCAAAAATGCCCGAAACAACAGTCGGAATCAAGCGATCGCTATTTTCTAGGCCTTTAATTTTTCCAATGTACGACTTACGTGACATACCGTAAAGCAACGGATAACCGTCTTTCAAAAAATCTTCAGTATGCGCAATCAAGTCTAGATTATCTTGAAGAGTCTTGCCAAAGCCGATACCAGGATCTAGGCAAATCGTACTGCAGTCAACTCCAAGATCAAGAAGTTTCTGAGCGGCAAGCAACAGTTCCGAGCGAACTTCTTCAACAACATTTGTGTACGGCTTAAAATCCTGCTGCATAGTTCCAAAGTTGCCTCGCATGTGGTTTAACACAGATGCAGCTTTGAACTCTGCTATAACATTAGGCATTTCTGGGTCAAAGGTCAACGCAGAAATATCATTAATAATGTGAGCGCCAGCCTTGAGCGCGGCTCGCGCCGTTGCAGCCTTGATTGTATCTACAGATATCGTGAAGCTTTTTTGACTTGTGAGCTTTGAGAGTCGTTCCACGACAGGAACTACACGGGCAATTTCTTCTTCAGCAGGAACTGGAGCAGCACCCGGCCTTGAGCTTTCGCCACCAATATCAAGAATTGTGGCTCCAGCATCCAAAAGCTTTAATGCATGTTCGTAAGCAAGGTCAACAGTATTATGCTTTCCTCCGTCAAAAAAACTATCTGGAGTATTGTTTACAATGCCCATAATTGCAGGCGTAGGGGAGCCCGTAATTACAGTGTCTGCAACCTTCCATGAAAGTGCACGACTAGTTTTTAAGACACTCGCAAAAGACATTTTCAATTAACAATTAATAATGAATAATTGATTTTAAACCTTGTTTGTCGAATCTGTTTTTTCTGCTTCAACAATTTCACTTGCTTCAGTCACAGGCTCCGCAGGAACTTCCGTAGAAACAGGAGCCACTGGCGGCTGGCTATTTGCACCCGGGTCCGGTGGTGGGGTATTCTGCTTTTTAAGCTTTTCAGCAATGTCAAGAATGTGCTGGTACTGGCGGCTCTTCTTTGTACTTTCAAGATGCTCACCAGCCATCACACGATCCACTTCTTCGCGATCAAGAACTTCATGTTCAAACAGGGCTTCGGCAAGGGCCACGAGCTTTTCGCGGTTTTCTTCCAAAAGCGTTTTTGCACGGTCATTCAAGTTATGGATAAGATTGATAATCGCATCATCAATCTTTTCAGCCATCTTTTCGGACATTTCCTTAGGCTTGTTAATTTCACGGCCAAGGAACACTTCGCCTTCGCTACGAGCCATGCAGACAGGGCCGATTTCATCGTCAAAGCCCCATTCCGTAATCATCTTGCGGGCAAGTTCCGTTGCACGTTGGATATCGTTAGATGCGCCTGTGCTCTGATGATTAAAGAAAATCTGTTCAGAAAGCCTACCAGAAAGCAAAAGCATAATCTGTTCTTCGGCAAATTCGCGGCTATAAGAAACCTGGTCTCGTTCAGGAAGCGACATGGTAATGCCAAGAGCCTGACCACGAGGAATGATTGTAATCTTATGGAGCGGGTTAGTGTGCTTGCAAAGAAGATTCATAAGGGCATGGCCAGCTTCGTGGTATGCGGTATGCTTCTTTTCTTCTTCGGTCATAAGGAGCGTACGACGTTCAGAGCC
This sequence comes from Fibrobacter sp. UBA1765, assembly GCA_002314675.1. Classification (GTDB taxonomy): domain Bacteria; phylum Fibrobacterota; class Fibrobacteria; order Fibrobacterales; family Fibrobacteraceae; genus UBA1765. The sequence goes on from DCGZ01000052.1 coordinate 8,040, forward strand.
CATGGAAATCTTATCGCGGGCTTCTTCAAAGTCGAGCATGGTAACTTGCTTGTTATCAAAGCGAGCAGCCAAAAGTGCAGCTTCATTTACAAGGTTTTCAAGGTCGGCACCAGCAAGGCCCGGAGTACTCTTTGCAACATCACGAATGTTGACGTCAGGGGAGAGAGGAACCTTGCGCTTTTTAACATGTACCTTAAGAATTTCTTCGCGGCCCTGCAAGTCTGGAAGGCCGACTACAATCTGGCGGTCAAAGCGGCCCGGACGGAGCAAAGCCTTGTCCAGCACATCAGGACGGTTTGTAGCAGCAATAAGGATAACACCTTCGTTTGCAGCAAAGCCATCCATTTCAACAAGCAACTGGTTAAGGGTCTGTTCACGTTCATCGTGACCACCGCCGAGGCCAGCGCCACGCTGACGGCCAACAGCATCAATTTCATCAATGAACAAAATGCAAGGAGCATGCTTTTTACCAGTTTCAAACAAGTCACGCACACGGCTTGCGCCAACGCCCACAAACATTTCAACAAAGTCAGAACCGCTCATGCTAAAGAACGGAACTCCAGCTTCGCCAGCAACCGCACGGGCAAGCAAGGTCTTACCTGTACCCGGAGGGCCAACAAGCAAAGCTCCCTTCGGGATACGGCCGCCAAGGCTATCGTACTTTTTCGGGTCCTTCAAAAAGTGGACCAGTTCTTCAAGATCTTGCTTAGCTTCTTCGCAACCGGCAACATCCTTGAAAGTTGTCTTTTTCTTGTTGCCGTCAAGCTGCTTTGCAAGGCTCTTGCCAAAGCTGAACATGCCCTTGCCGCCACCGCCACCTTGGCGGCTCATCATGAACCAGAAGAAGGCAATCAGGAGAATTGCCGGGAGGAATGCCACAAGATGTTCCAAGATACCCGGGGTATCATGGATCACGGTGACATTGATATGCTTGAAATGTTCCCAGGTAGAAACTTCTTCATTAGTAACATCCAGCAAATGGGTCTTGAATTTTGCGACACCATTAGATTCAGGCTCATTCTTCATTAAGCGAGTCCACGGAGTGCCAGCGTCCTTTGCACTTTGCAATTCAGCTTCACTAAGAACGCGCTTGCCTTCTACAATAATGCCATCGCCAGTCTTCTGGAGAGTCATTTCAGAAATGGCTACAGTTGAATCGGCCATCATGGCCAAAAATTCCGTGCGTGTCATATCCTTAGGCTCGTTATCGCCAGACATGCGCATCATAAATACAAGCAAGAGGATCATCGCAATGACGATCAAAAAGTTCTTTTGAAGGAACGGCTTATTCTGTTTTGTTGCTGCCATACAGTCCTTTTATTTATTCAAATCAAAATCCGAAAGGGTAGCTACCCTTAAAACATTGTTTTCAAGGGCAAGCACCGGGATAAAATCTCGCACAAAAGGCGGAATTCCATTTTCCTGAAGCCACTTGCTAAGCTTTCGGCGTTTACAATGCATTCCCGGAGGGCTATAGAAGTCACCATCATAGCGATTGCGCCAAACAGCACCTTCGGGTAAATTTTTTGCCTTGCAAAAATACAAAATATCAAACTTTCTGATGGAACGCAAATCCATAAACCAAAGCAAATCAAGCGATTTTTCAAGCCTTACAAACTTTAAATCAAGTCTACGCTCAGGTAACGGGAAAATAGGGGAGCGAACACTCCCTGGAGCTATATCAAAACCTTTCGAAGTTAACCACAAACGAAAAAGTTCCTCGCCACCCGCGCCAAGGCGTTTTAGCAGTTCATCAAGCTTATTAAACCGAAATGCAAGAACATTAGCAAAAGGGGAGCATTCGCTATAAAAAGGCCAATCCATTTTTGGCACAACAAGGCTAGAAAACTCAATTTCTGCCTTTTGCAGAACCTTTTCCAAGACACTTGCGCTAAGTTCAGCTACATTGCTCATGGCAAGCTTGAAACCAGGGGAGCGACATTCCAGTTCTGGCAACACTACATTACGAACAAAGTTGCGTCTATACGTAGAATCGTTATTCGTACAGTCTTCGCGCCAGGCCAAGGAGTTCCTTATCGCATATTCCTTAAGATCTTTTCTAAAAACATGCAATAACGGCCTAAAAACGCCATCTTCACGAAATTGCTTTACTCCACGCAAACCTACAAGCGACGTACCGCGCGCAAGGCGCATGTAAAGAGTTTCGGCCTGGTCATCGCCATGGTGCGCTGTTGCTATAAAGTCGTAATTACCTTCATTTTTACACTTGTGCAAGAATTCGTAGCGAAGCTCACGCGCACGTTCTTCGACATTTGGGACGTTTACAAGCTGATTTCCAAGATTTATAAAGTAAAACGGCAAAGCGTACTTGTTTGCTAGCTGCCTTACAAATTCGGCATCTCCAGCGGATTCAGCACCACGAATACCGTGATCAACATGAGCTACCGCTAGCGTTACGCCAAGTTCAAGAGCGTTCCTTGCGAAATAATCCAGCATGCACACGGAATCGAGCCCGCCAGAAACGGCGAGTAAAATTCGTTTGCCATAAATCGATTTTAAAGCATCGCAAGAAAGTTGAACGTTCACTCAACGCAATCTAGAATACCAAAGTTATTCAAAAAGTATTTGTAGGCAAAGCTAGCCATGAAAACAGCCAAATCCCCTTCTGACCATTTATTTAGTTTACATAATATATCTTATCGGGTATTTAATTAAATAAAAATTTGAAGGGATATGCCTTTATTTAAACCCTAGGAATACAAAAAACATGAACCCACTCATAAACCTGATTTACAACCTTTTTAAAATCATCCAATTCATCTTGGATACTTTGGGAAATATATTTAAATGTCAATGAGATCCTTAACATGCAATGTTTTCCTAAAAAACAGCATATTTGTTTTTCTGCTCACGATTTCTATATTATGTAATATGAAGAAGATTCTAGTCACCCTTGCAGTAGCCTTTTCTTGCCTGTTGATTGCAGGATGCGCAACCGTACAAAAAATCAAGGCCGGCAAAACGCTCCAAAAGGTAGACCTTGCATTGACTAGCACAAAGCTTGATTCCCTTAAGGGCAACCAGGAACTTTTCGAAAAAATCGGCACGGCAACCAAAAGCCTGCTCCCCAATCCGCAAGTTGTTGTAATTGTCCAAGACCTTGCACGCGGCGTCATAAATTCCGTACTTGCCACCGCGTATATTTCAGTAAATGCTAATGCCACGCTCCCAGAAGGTGCCGACACGCTTTATGTGCGAAATGTAACAGCAACGCTTTTTGCAGATTCCCTTTATGAATTGGCCGTCAGCATTGCCGATTCAAACATTATTGCTCCAGGAACTCAACAGCTTACGTTTTACACAGAATTTCCAATAGACAAACGCCTATTTAACATAATGGATGTAAATGAATTGCGCCTGAAAGGGTCCATTTCTGTATCGTTTGAGCCCACAAGCGAACTTATTTCTTTTGACTTTGATGAAAAAAGAATCGTCACGGCTGAAGAAAAAAAGGAATTCGTGGACAACGCTCGCGAAAAGGTCCTGAATGCGCTCGTTGGTGACTGGGTCAACTCCATTCTTCCAAACAACTAGATTTTATTTTAAGAAACAGGAATAATCATGAACCGAAAATTCGTACCAATCCACTTCAACGTCGACTCCCCTGCCGAAGTTGAAAAATTCTACCAGAAGCTTGTAGACGAAAAAGTAGCTGAAACACCAGAAGCTCTTCGCGAATGGATTCTTCGCTGGAGCGAACTCGATTCCGTACTTTCAGAAGTCAACAGCCGCCGCTATGTAAAAATGACTTGCAATACGGCAGATGAAGTCGCAGCAAATTTATACGCAAGCTTTGTGGAAAACATTTCCCCGGTACAGCAAAAATATTCGGACTTGCTAAACAAAAAGCTTGTAGCACATCCTTCTCTTGATGCACTCAAGGGAGAATTCGAATGCTTCTTCAAGTCTGTCCAGGTTTCCCTGGAGCTATTCAACGAAAAGAACATTCCACTTGAAACAGAAGAACAAAAGGAAATTCAAGCTTACCAAAAAATCACTGGCGGCATGTCTGTGAATTACGATGGCGAAACACGCACGCTCCAGCAAATGAACAAGTACCTGGAACTTGCCGACCGCGCAAAACGCGAAGACGCATTCCGTACTATTTGGAACAGACGTTTGCAAGATTCCGAAGCTCTCGACAATGCGTACACAAAGCTTTTTGACCTTCGCAATAAAATTGCAAAGAATGCGGGCTGCAAGGATTTCATCGAATACATTTTCAAGGTCAAGAATCGTTTCGACTACACACCAGCAGACTGCAAAACGTTCCACGAAAGCATCGAAAAGCTCGTACTCCCCTTGCTGCGAAAGATTTACGAAAAGCGCAAGGCCGCAATGCAACTCGATTCATTAAAACCTTGGGACTTGAACGTAGACCCGTTCAACCGCGACCCTCTCAAGCCTTTCAAAAACGGTAGCGAACTCATTGAAAAATGCGACCGCATCTTCGAAAAGCTAAACCCGCTCGCCGGCGCATGGGCCCGTCAAATGCAGGCAGAACAGCTCATTGACCCGGAAAGCCGTTTAGGCAAGGCTCCGGGCGGCTACCAGATTGGCTTTGACGAAACTCGCCTGCCTTTCATTTTCATGAACGCCGCTGGCAATGACCGTGACGTCTATACACTTTTGCATGAATCGGGCCATTCGTTCCACCAATTTGCAATGGCAAAGCAACCGATTGTAGCTTACCGCGATATCATGGCTGAATTTGCAGAAGTTGCAAGCATGAGCATGGAACTTATCGGACAATCTTGCATTGAAGAATTCTACCCAAATCCTGCCGAAGCAAAACGCAGTCGCCAAAATTCATTGGAAGACGTTATTTGGCTTTTCCCATGGGTTGCAAGCATCGACAGCTTCCAGCATGAACTTTACAGCCGACCAAACCACACCGTAAAGGATCGCCACGACATTTGGCTTTCTATCATGGACCGTTTTAACGCCGGTATCGACTACACGGGCCTCGAAGATATCAAGAGCAATTTCTGGCAAAAGCAGTTGCACTTGTTTGAATGCCCGTTCTACTACGTGGAATACGGTATTGCTCAGCTCGGCGCACTCCAGGTTTGGGCAAATTTCAAGAAGGATCCGCAAAAGGCGTTTGACATGCTGTTCAAGGCAGAATCCCTTGGTTCAAGCCGTCCGCTTCCAGAACTCTTTAGCACGGCAGGCATCAAGTTCGATTTTACACCAAAGACAATCGAACCTTTAATGCAGCTGGTTTGCGACGAGTTGGATAAGATTTAATACAAAACGAAAGGGGGAAAGACTTCCCCCTCGTTCGCACTCCGTAGCTCCCTCCCCCTTCTCCTAGGGGGAGCCCCCTAAAACCCCTAAATAAAGTAAAAAAGTTGCAAAAAAATTAAAAAATTTCACTTTTTTCTCTAATATCCCTTGCCAATGTAATTTCAAATAGTTATTATTGGCGCACATCCTTGGAGGGATGGCCGAGTGGTTGAAGGCGCACGCTTGGAAAGCGTGTTTACCTCACGGTAACGAGGGTTCGAATCCCTCTCCCTCTTCTAAATCTTAAGGTGGTAGCGATGTCTGATCAAAGAGTTTATCTCGACGATATTTACGCAAGTAAAGAAAGTCAGGGTTCCGTTTTCCGCGCTGTTGTCATGATGGCTCAGGAAGCACGCTTTGTGAATGAACAGGCTCGTCAAGGCTTTATTGAGCTTCAAAAGAAGCCGACGACAATCGCTATGTACAAGTTCAAGGAAGGCAAGCTTTCCATTGCTGATAAGAAAAAGGCTGAAGAATCCGCTACAGCGGTAGATGTCAGCACAGAAGCAACTGACGAAGCAGCAGCAGACTTGTTCTAATCTCTTAAGAAAAAGCTTAAAAAGACTTGCGAAAGCAAGTCTTTTTTGTTTTACACAGAATGTTGATTTTATACACACTTTTTTGTTCGCTCTCCCCTACCTTAAATCAATTTTTCATTCTTTTTTACCTTTGTCAGCAGCGAAAGCCTTTACATTTTTTAATAAAAAAGCAAAAAATGCTTAAATACATATTATTTCGCACGCAGGCGACACTTTTTTAATTGCACTCTATTTCCAAACACTCTTTATTTTTCTACATTCTATACGCAAACTTAAACCGGCGGCGTAAGTCGCCAAAAAACAAAACAAGAGGTAAAAAAATGGCAGTTTCTTACAAGGAACTCGGCTTGGTTAACACCAAGGAAATGTTCAAGAAGGCTGTTGCTGGTGGCTACGCTATCCCAGCTTTCAACTTCAACACCATGGAACAGATGCAGGCAATCGTTCAGGCTTCCGTAAAGCAGAAGTCCCCGGTTATCATGCAGGTTTCTAAGGGCGCTCGTAACTATGCTAACGGCACAATCCTCCGCTACATGGCTCAGGGTGCTGTTGAATACGCTAAGGAACTCGGCTGCGCAAATCCTCAGATCGTTCTTCACCTCGACCACGGTGACTCCTTCGAACTCTGCAAGGACTGCATTGACAACGGTTTCTCTTCCGTTATGATCGACGGTTCTTCCCTCCCGTACGAAGAAAACATCGCCCTCACCAAGAAGGTTGTTGAATACGCACACGCACACGACGTAACCGTTGAAGCAGAACTTGGCGTTCTCGCTGGCGTTGAAGACGAAGTTGCTTCTGAAGTTTCTCACTACACCAAGCCGGAAGAAGTTGTTGACTTCGCTACCCGTACTGGTTGCGACTCCCTCGCAATCTCCATCGGTACTTCCCACGGTGCTTACAAGTTCAAGCCGGAACAGTGCACACGCAACGCTGACGGCATCCTTGTTCCGCCACCGCTCGCATTCGACGTTCTCGAAGCAATCGAAAAGGAACTCCCGGGCTTCCCAATCGTTCTCCACGGTTCTTCTTCCGTTCCTCAGGACGAAGTTAAGACCATCAACGAAAACGGTGGTAAGCTCCCAGACGCAGTTGGCATTCCGGAAGAACAGCTCCGCAAGGCTTCCAAGTCTGCAGTTTGCAAGATCAACATCGACTCTGACTCCCGCTTGGC
>DCGZ01000148.1 GCA_002314675.1 Fibrobacter sp. UBA1765
CGCTGATAATGCTGAGTTGTTCCTATGTAGATGTATAGATAGCCTACGAATGGGAATCGGAATCGAGAGAATCATCTAGCAAGGCTGCCTAAATGCTTCCACACATGTTGATGATGCCTCTTCTATCTTTGTAAAAAGAGTTAAACCTCTTACTCTTAAGGAAGAATAATGAATATCAAAATCATCTCTCTTGCCGCAGCCATGGCAGTTTCTGCCGCAGTGGCCCAGGATTACGACGAAGAATACGGCAACTCTACCGAAGCTGTTGAAGAAGTTGAAGAAACAGAAGAAGTAGAAGAAGTGGAAGAAGCTCCGGCTCCAAAGCCAAAAAAAGAACAAAAGGTGGCTAAGGAAGAAGCAAAGGAAGAGGCCGAACCAGCAGCACCTATGGCAGAAGCCAAGGGTCTCAATGTTTTACACGGTTCTGCATACAATCCGTTTGGCAACGAAGCAGGCGCTTCCACCGTTCGCGGCAACATGAACGCTCCCTACAAGATGGCTGGCACAAGCCTCATTTACGTAGAACCATCTGATGAATATGCAGCATTGTCTATTGCCAAGGGCAGCATGACCTACTTGCTCGCCTTCGACAACAGTGCAAACTATGGCAAGCTCACCGCAGGTATCGCAACAAAGTCCTTTGGCGTTGCCTTGGACGTTGCCCTTGCAAAGTCCTGGATTTCTGATAACGACGAAGATGTTTCCGTTGTCGGCGCAGGCGACCTGTTCGGAGCTAAGTTTGCAGCACCGCTCGGTTCTATTGACATTACCGCAAACGCATACTGGCTTACCTACGCAAACGAAGCCAGCACAGACAACAATGAAAACGACAAATGGGACATCGGCTTGAACGCAACCCTTTCTAACGCACCGTCTGCAAAGAACTTCTTCTGGTCTGCAGGCCTTGACTTCGTGCGCCATGAAAACAGCAACAAGGTCAAGACTCCTGTTGGCAATGTTGAATCCACAAACAACGATGCAAACATTTCCATTCAGCCAAGACTCAACATCGCTCTTCCAGTTCTTGGAAATGAAGATGCACGCGTCTACGTCGGTTTGAACTCCCGTATTCCGGTAATTTTCTTCGATGAAATCGAAAACAAGAACTCTAGCGATTCCTACAGCGCCTTCGGCCTTTTCACAAGCCCGAACCTCCTTGCAGAAATGTCCTTGACTGAAAACTGGATCATTTTCGGCGGTGCAGCTTTCGAATGGGAAGTATTCTCCTACGCTAGCGACGAGCTCAAGAACGGCGAAATCAAAGATGAAGGCTCCGTCATTTCTATGACAACAAAGTCAACAAACGCAAATGCAGGCGCACGCTTCCAGTACAAGTCACTTTCTGTTGAAGCATCCGTTGCAAGCAACCTTTACACAAACGCCTGGAGCGGTCTAATCGGTCAATTCAGCGCAATGCTCAACTTCTAATCGGAGAATTTCAATATGAACAAGATTTTCAAAATTGCTTTCTTTGCTTTGGCAGTTCTTCTCATTGGTTGCTCCGGTGATGGTAACCCAGTAAGCCGCATTGACAAAGAAGATATGGACAAGTCAACCCTCGGCATTAAGCCTGCATCCAAGATCGACATCGCAAAAGACGGTATCAAAGGCGACAAGTACGACGACTACGATGATGAGTACGATGACTAATTAAATAACTTCTTTTGACAGTGGTTTGCTTGCAAGCAAACCACTACAAACAAAAATCCCGGAAGCATCATTTAATGCTTCCGGGATTTTTGGTAATGCTTTAAATCTTACTTATTACCAGCTTCCTCGTTAACCTTTTCTGCAATAACTTCAGTTGTTTCTTCAGCAACTGTAGCGTTTGCATTTTCTGGGAGCCATGGACGGCTAATGTTCTTTTCCCAGGAAACTGTCGGAGCACTTTCTGCAGGAGCAGATTCAACAAGCGGGAGACCAAGAATTTCACGAGCGCGGTTAAGGGCAGCGTCAATGTTTGCAAGGGCGTTTTCTTCGCCAAGCTGCTTCAATACGCCAGCACGTGTAAGAGCCACAACCGGCTGGGCATGCACACCGGAAAGGAGCAAGGTCGTGCCATCGCTCTTGCAGCGTTCAAGCAATGTTTCAATCATCTGGATACCGGCAGCATCGATACTTGGAACCTGGCGCATGCGCAAGATAAGAATCTTCGGCTTGCTGTTAGTCATGCTAAGGGCTGTCTTGAACTTTTCGATAGCGCCAAAGAACATGGAACCGACGATTTCATAAACGATCACGCCATTAGGAACTGCGCGGGCTCCGATATGGTTCGGGTCAGCAACTTCTTCATCGTGTTCATCAAGTTCCTTGGAAACAGATTCCACTTCGGCAACGTCTGCCATACGACGGATAAACAGGATACCGGCAAGCAAGACGCCAACTTCGATAGCAATGGTAAGGTCCATTACAACAGTCAAGACAAATGTTACAAGAAGAACGGAAACGTCGCTCTTCGGAGCCTTGAAAAGCTTGATAAAGTTGCGGTAGCCACACATGTTGAAAGCAACCTGGAAAAGCACTGCGGCAAGGGCTGCCATCGGGATCATTTCGGCGTACTTACCGACAATAAGCATAATGAGCAAAAGCATCACGGCATGAATAAGGCCAGAAATCGGGCTTGTTGCACCATTCTTGATGTTAGTTGCAGTACGTGCGATAGCGCCTGTTGCAGGAATACCGCCAAAGATCGGGGAGAAAATATTTGCAATGCCCTGGCCGATAAGTTCCGTGTTGGAACGGTGCTTTGTACCGGTCATACCGTCGGCAACGACTGCAGAAAGCAAGGATTCGATAGCGCCAAGGATTGCGATTGTAAGAGCCGGCTGGAACAAGTCCTTCATCAAGGCAAGGTTAATGTTCGGGAGATGCGGAACCGGGAAGCCGCTCGGAATATGGTTCTTAGCGCCAATGGTTACGACATTGTGTGCTTCGTCCCAACCAAGAACCTTCACGATTACGGTTGCAACGACAATTGCGATAAGGGAACCTGGGACTTTCGTTGTAATCTTAGGCCAGACAAAGCAGATTACGAGCGCGATAAGTCCAATAATGATAGAGTACAGGTTAATAGTATCAAGAGAAGTAGCATAAAGTTTAATCTTTGCAATAGCTTCAGCCGGTTCCTTTACACCATGAAAGTCGAGTCCAAGGAAGTTCGGGACCTGGCCAAGAGCAATGATGATCGCGATACCGGCGGTAAAGCCAACCGTTACCGGGAACGGGATGAACTTGATGATGGAGCCAAACTTGAAAATGCCAAAAAGCACAAGCATGACACCAGCCATAAGGGTAGCAGTGGCAAGGCCATCGATACCGTACTTGGCGACAATGCCATAGACGATAACAATGAAGGCGCCTGTCGGGCCACCAATCTGGAAACGGCTACCGCCAAAGAACGAAATCAAGAAGCCCGCAATGATCGCTGTATAAAGACCTGCTTCAGGACCTACGCCAGATGCGATTGCAAACGCGATTGCAAGAGGCAAAGCCAAAATGCCGACAATCAAGCCAGACATAATGTCTTTTACAAGGTTTTCCTTACCGTAGCCCTTGCGAAGCTGACGGAATAGTTCAGGGGTGCATTGATTTGCCAAGTCGCTCATAAAGGAGCGGACTTTGGATTGTTTTTGGTCGGCCATGTTTTCTCCGGATTTACTTTTAAGCCGCGCCAAATTTAGAAAGAGTTGTAAATTCTGAAAGGGTATTTGTAAAGAAAATTTACCAAGTAACAAAAATATGAGTTTTTGGGGATAAGTTTGGCAAAGAACCAGGCAAGAAGGCAAAATCAACAAAAAACATTGTATTTACTATATTCTAGTGCATGATTTTAGAAAAAGACTTAAAGGCTTCCGAAGAAGCAAGCCTCGATGAAAAAATAGCGAATATTGAACTGATGCTCGAAAGCAGAACCCAACCTCGAGCCTTTGAGCTCGGCATGCTTCTAGCCCTTAAAATGGCCAAGGAAATGCGAGAAGGCAAGGAACTTGGAACAGACTCAAGCTATGTCGTCGCTTCATGGGTAGATAAATATCCAAATTCCATCGTTGAAGAAGCAATCGCAAGCGCCAAGGAATTTCTCGTAAACCCAGGCAAGCTCGCCGACAAGATTAAGGAATCGCTGTTGAAACAATAGCGAGACGGAAGACGGACAGGTATGAGGGCCGCACCTTCGGTGCTTGAGGTGTGAAGTCGGCGCTACGCGCCTAGAGGAAATGCTGTAGTCAGTCAGCTGTAGGCTGTCGTCAGAAACGGTTCTTTACCATGTCGTTGCGAGCGAAGCGCGGCAACCTAGAACAAGATGCAAGAAATTGTAGAAATTAGAAACCAGAGACCAGAAATGTAACTTACCACGTCATTCTCGGCCCCGACCGAGAATCTCTACAATGCCGAGATCTTCGATCAAGTCGAGGAAAACAAAATGAAAATTCATAATTCTAATTTCTTAATTCTGAATTCACTATACCCTATACCCTGAACCCTATCCCCTAAACACAGAAAATCAACATCCACTAGCCCCTAAAGAATATGACAAACCTTCGTGCATCCATTGATATTGGCAGTAATTCTACGATTCTTTTAATTGCCGCATTCGAAACTGACGAAAGCGGCAAAGAAAAGCTTGTTCCCAAAATCCAGAAAGTTGAAATTTGCAGGCTTGGAGAAGACATTTTTGAAACCGGCAACATTTCCAAGGAAAAGCAAGACGCTCTCGTCGCCATTCTAGGCAAGTTCCGCAGCGACGTTCACGCCCTTGGAGCCGTAATCAACGAAGCCATCATGACCGAGGCCATGAGAAAGGCCGGAAATTCAGAAGAGGTCATCAACGCAGTAGAACACGCCATTTGGACCCGTCCACGCATAATCAGTGGAGAAGACGAAGGCAAGTACACCTACCGTGCCGTCACGGAATGGCACGGCGAAGGCATCACGACAATCGACATTGGCGGCGGTTCCACAGAACTTTCCAACGGCAAGGAAACCATTTCGATTCCAGTTGGCGCACTCTTCCTGTTTAAAAAGATGGGGGCGATTCCTGGCCCAGAATACAAGAACTTTGCAAAGGAAACGCTCAAGGAAAACCCGGTCAAGCAATTCGCAAAACGACCAGTCTACCTTGTCGGTGGCACTGCCACGGCCCTTGCCATGGTATTCTTGAACACGCCGCAGTTCAACTACGAACAGCTTGAAGGCCTTGAAATGAGCATGGCCGACCTCGAAACCACCATCACAAGAATCGTGAACCTTTCAAAGGAACTCAGAGCAGCGCTCCCGGGCCTTGGCGGAGGCCGCAGCGATGTAATCATTTGTGGACTATTCTGGCTACGCACATTGCTAGAAAGGCTACACGCAGAAAGTTTCAAGATCAGTACAGCAGGGCTTCGCTTTGGTGTTCTTTACCCGCCAAAGGAAGAGCCACAAGAAAAGCCCAAGGCAAAGAGAATTCCGCCCTGGGCAAAGAAAAAGGAAGAAGCCTAGCGTCTGTGGATTTCGATGACTCCGTCATCCTCAACAATCTGAAGGAACACGCTACCGCCATCAAACCTTTGCTTAAAGGTCGTATCCACCTTGGAGGATCCGCTCATTTTTAGGCGAACCGTAAACGAGCCCACAAAGTCTCGCTCGCTCACCTTGGACTTTTCACCAGGTTCTACATCATCAGAAATCCAGACAATTTCATTGTCCTTTGACACCACGGAAAAACTTGTCACCGTGTAGTTTTGCGTATCGTTACCGATTTGCAAACGGCACGTATCGTCTACAACATAATGCGTAACGCAGCCACAAAGCAGCAAGGCAAAACTAGAGAGCATAAAAATCATCTTTTTCATTTCTTTTCTCTCCTAATGCCAGTTGCCGTAATTTCCTTGACAGCGCCATCCTTGCCTGCGGCACGTTCCATTTTTGCCTTGGAAGATTCACGGTCAAGGCTCTTTGTAAGCGGAGTTTCTTCTACAGGAGCTGGTCTTGCGGCTCCCCTGCTAAAGAAGTTGCCGTCCTTTGCGCCTAGCGCCATGTTCAATTCCATCACAAAGGTGCGCTTTGCACCAAACAATCTCTCGTGATCCTCAGCATGGTTATACGCAAAGCGTACCATAAAAATGCTTACGCCGCCACCAAAGTTCAAGTCGCCGTCAGAGTCCCTGTAACAGGTAAAGTCAAACGAAGCAATCCTGGACGGGTCCGGGTAATATTTGAGCCCGGCAGAATACAAACCGTAGTCACTCAAGAAACCTGTAACCTCTGCATAAAGCAGTTGACCATACAGGTTCTGTTCCCATTTCACACGAACAGAATCACTTGCATCACGGTAGACAGCAACATCGAAATTTGGCAAGTATGTCTTAAGACCACTTCGAGCGCCCCCATTTACTTCCTTTGATTCCAGGTGAAGTGAAGCTCGTGCCGATTTCCAGCCATCGCTATTGAAGGAACCCTGCAAGGCTACAGGGCCAGCAAAAATATGTCCAAAGCCATAAAGCGTATCAGTTTCCGGCTCATAGTAATGCGACACAAATTCCGGATTGTAATACTGAATACCGCCAGCAATGCCCATACCTAGTTTTGAAGAAGTCAATACAGCGCCAGCCGTTTGCACGCTGCGCACAAGTGCAAAGTCGCCATAGTTCGGGAAGAACACGAAGTCTTCGGAATTCCAGCCGTTACGTTCAATGAACCACAGCAAGCCAAAAGTAAAATCAGGGTCCATTTCGTTGAACGGTGCCGAAAAATACGCACCAAAACGCTGGCTAAAGGCATAGCCGTCATGCTTGCCAAATTCAGAACGAAGTGCAGTCTGGCGCGGGTGCGGGAACCAGTAAGTCCCAAGTTTCACATAGGCCATGGCACCAGGCATCAACACATTGCCAAGTTCCTCGAGCTGCGCGTCGCGAGTAACGTTTCCACCACGAGAAACAGCCTCAGTATGAATAGGCGCGGCATTCACGCAAATGGCTAAAACAAAAATTACTAAAAGCAAAAAATGCATATTACAAATGTAGCAACTATTCCTTGACTACAACCTTGCCAAGCGGATTTTGCACCTGGCGACGGAACATGGAATAGACTGACGGCGAAATGATATGGTACAGAGCTTCCTTTACCATTGCTTCTACATTGAACGCAAAGGAATCAAACACATAGCGATAGCTTTCCGCTGTATTGTCAAAGCCGACGATGTACGGCCTTGGTTCCTTGAGTTCTTCAAGAATGTCTATGACCCTTGCAGCAACAAGGTCGTTAGAGCATACAAGAACCTTCAATGTTTTCTGCTCAAGGAGCCTCTTGATGGTATTGTTCAAGAACATCGCAGGGTCGGCATGTTCCCTTGCAGCAGCCTCATCAACATCGTATGGGCTAGACATCTTATCACTTACTAGAGGAATCACATCTACACCACTATCTTGCAAGCCTTGCAAGCGCATCTTGGACCAGTCACTCAAATGGAACGGCGAAACAAAATGAGCTTGCTTTATGCCATTTTGCAGCAAGTGCTTGCCAACGATAACGCCGGTTTCCTTGCCAAAGGCAAGGTTGAAGAAAGCCCACTTGTTCTTATTCTTTGTAACCACGGGAACGTCATCACCGGAATATTCCCACCAAACAGAAATCGGGAACGAAAATCTTGAAAAGTGGGCAAACATAACCGAAGGCTTATAAATGAGCCATGTCGAAACAAATGCGCCAAGGCAATATGCAGAATCGTTAAACACAAACGGAGAACCGTCCGGCAAAAGCAGCCTATCGCTGTCTTCATTGTAACCAACAAAGTGAATAGAGATCTTTTGGTCTGCAGCAAACTGCGCAAGCACACGGAACACTTCCATTTCGCGCTCGGAGTCAATCAAGAAACGCCCACGCTTGTCGGCTCGGTGCACAAACAAAATGTAGTTTGCATTCTTTACGACACGCTCTGAATCAAAGTAAAACTTGGTTCCAATATGCTTGAGCACGCCCTTTTCGACCTGCATATTCAAGAAGTTTCGAATATGGTAAAGCGAAGTCTTGTAACGAATCGCAAATTCCTTTATAGACGGCAGCTTGTCAAACGCATTCAGGTAGCCGTTTTCAAGGTCCTTTGTAAAAAGGGCCTCCAAGGTGCTTTCGACACTTTCGGGCTGTACCGTGCTAGAAACAGTAATGCCACCCCAAAAATAGCCCTTGCCGGCATACGACTTTACAAAGCCTTCATCTATGAGATCCTTGTATATCTTTAAAATAGTACCCGTAGACAAGTTCATGCGGTGAGCCATGTCACGAACAGAAGGCAACTTGTCACCAGCCTTGTACCCGGTATTCAAAATAGACTTTTTAACTTCTTCAACAAGCATGTTTAGCCACTTAAAACAGTTTTGCATGAATTTAATTAAAAAGTTCGACTTGCGTACATACTATTTTCAATAAAAATGGATTGAAGCCACTCTAACGCCTTTTTTCGAGCAAAAAGAAAGCGCCGCTTTTACACGACGCATTTCCCTGACTTCAGAACAACCAAAGAGCTAGTGCTTCTTTTTCTTGTCCTTCTTCGGCGGGGTGTAGTTCGAGCCTATATTAGCGCCACCATTCTGCTTTTTGGCGAACTGGCCGATCTTCTTAAACATTTCCTTCATATTTTCGAACTGTGCAAGAATCTGGTTTACGCGCTGAACATTTGTACCGGAACCCTTTGCAATACGAGTCTTGCGGCTACCGTCAATGATTTGCGGCTTCTTGCGTTCCTTCGGGGTCATGGAACTAAGGATAGCTTCAACGTAAACGAGTTCCTTTTCGTCGATCTGGTCGATCGGGAGCTTGTTCAAGCCAGGGATCAAGCTAAGGATATCCTTGAAACGGCCAATCTTCTTGACCGTACGGAGCTGGTTCAAGAAGTCATTCAAGTCAAAGGTGTTGTTGAAGATCTTTTTCTTAAGGTCCTTTGCATCCTTTTCGTCAATGACTGCCTGGGCCTTTTCTACGAGCGTAACAACGTCGCCCATGCCAAGGATACGGCTGGCCATGCGATCCGGATGGAACACATCAAGGTCAGAAAGCTTTTCGCCAAGGCCTACAAAGCAGATCGGCACGCCGGTCATCTTCTTGATGGAAAGAGCTGCACCACCACGGGTATCGCCATCCATCTTGGAGAGGCAGACACCGGTAAAGTTCAAACGGTTCCAGAATGTTTCAGCAACATTCACCGCTTCCTGACCGATCATTGCATCGGCTACAAAGAAGATTTCGTTCGGGTTTACTGCTGCACGGGCCTGTTCAAGTTCCACCATCAAGGCTTCATCAATCTGCAAACGGCCAGCGGTATCGTAAATAACAAGGTCAAAGCCGTTGTCCTTAGCATACTGGTAACCGTGCTTGATGATTTCGACCGGGTTGCCCTGTCCTTCGTCGTACACTGGAATGCCGATGGACTTACCAAGAACCTGCAACTGCTTGATAGCTGCCGGGCGGTAAACGTCAGCGGCAACAAGGAGCGGCTTACGCTTCTTCTTGGAGCGCATGTAAAGGGCGATCTTACCTGCAAAGGTGGTTTTACCGGAGCCCTGCAAGCCAACCATCATGATACCGATCGGAGATGGTCCTGTAAGCGAAACTTCCTTGGTTTCGCCACCCATGATCTTTACAAGTTCATCATGAATAATCTTAACAATCTGCTGGCCTGGAGTCACTGAAAGCAAGACCTCGCTTCCAAGAGCCTTTTCTTTAACGGCCTTAACAAAATCACGGGTTACATTAAAGTTAACGTCTGCTTCAAGGAAGGCACGACGAACTTCACGGAGTGATTCCGCTACATTTTCTTCGGTAAGTGTGCCCTGACCACGCAGGTTCTTAAGGGTAGATTCTAGAGAGTCAGTAAGTTGTGAAAACATAATAGATAAATGTAGTAAATAAGAAGGAATAGGATTTTGGGGTTAGGATCAAGGGGGTGGGAAATAGACGAGAGACGAGAGGCGAGAGGTGCATGCAAATTTTTATGTTTTAGGATCTAGGGTACAGGGGTTAGGGATTAGTGAATGTTGATTTTCGGTGCTTTAGAGGTTAGAGACTAGGTTCTAGAGATTAGGGTAATTTTCTTGTATCTTGTATCTTAAATTGTCGGCTGTAGGCTGAAGTCTGTCAACGGAGAGGTATGAGGTCGCTTCGCTTTGAGGTCGATGCTTCGCATCTAGA
>DCGZ01000120.1 GCA_002314675.1 Fibrobacter sp. UBA1765
CAAAGTGAGCGTAGCGAACGACCTCACACCAGTCTTCTTTCTTGCATCTTGCATCTATCCCTGTTAGGGGCTGAAGCCCGAAGGGGTCGGACTGCACTTTTGTGCAGGCTGTACCGAATTTGCCACGTGTGAGCGCAAGCGAACGTGAAGTGGCAAATATACGGCGAAGACCCGACGCGACGAAGGCGCGGAACAGCCAAAGATTTTTCTAAATTCGTGCCGTAATTTTTAAAGGTAAAATCATGAAACTTTCTAAGTATTTCTATACGACGCTCCGCGAAACTCCAAGCGACGCCACAATGCCAAGCCACATCTTCCTTATGCGTGGTGGCTATATCAAGCCGCTTTCCACCGGTATCTACAGCTACTTGCCGATGGGCTTTCGCGTTTTGAAGAAGATCGAAAACATTATTCGTGAAGAAATGAACGCTATCGGCGGCATGGAAGTCGACCTCCCGGTTGTGCAGACTGCTGACCTCTGGAGCGAATCTGGCCGTTACACTGCAATCGGCGAAGAACTCCTGCGCTTTAAGGATCGTAACAACCACAACATGGTTCTTGCAATGACGCACGAAGAAGCAATGACTGACCTCGCCCGCTATGTGCTTTCTAGCTACAAGCAGTTGCCGTTCATGCTTTACCAGTTCAAGACCAAGTACCGTGACGAAGCTCGCGCTCGCGGTGGCCTTATTCGCGTTCGTGAATTCCTTATGAAGGACGCTTACAGCTTCCATTCTAGCCAGGAAGATCTCGACCGCCATTACCAGGAAGAATACGACGCATACGTCCGCATTTTCCGCAAGGTCGGCATTGAACCGGTCGTTGTACAGAGCGATACAGGCATCATGGGCGGTAAGGTCGCACACGAATTCATGCTCGATACTCCAAACGGCGAAGACTACTTGATTCTTTGCAAGAGCTGCGGCTACCAGGCTAACCGTGAAATTGCAAAGTTCACTCGCGAACCGTTCAAGGGCGATGCAAACGCAATGCCAGAAAAGGTTGCCACCCCGCATTCCGAAAGCATCGAAGAACTTTCCAAGTTCCTGAACGTTCCTGAAGAAGCTACCGCAAAGTGCGTGTTCTTCTCTGTCGAAGACAAGCTCGTGACAGTCATGGTTCCGGGCCAGCTCGAAGTTTCTGAAACCAAGCTCCGCAACTACCTCAAGATCAAGGATTTGATCCCGGCTGACGAATCCCAGATTCGCGCTGCAGGCATGGTTCCTGGTTACGCAAGCCCGGTTGGCGTTGAAGCAAGCAAGACTCGCATTATCATTGACACTGGCCTCGAAGATGCATGCGACCTCGTTATGGGCGCAAACGAAGAAGGCTTCCACCTTAAGCATTGCACACCGAAGCGCGACTTCCCGAAGTTCGAAGTTTTGGACGTTGCAGAAGCAAGCGAAAAGTGCACTTGCCCGAACTGCTCCGCAAAGCTTACAGAAACTCGCGGTATTGAACTTGGCAACATCTTTAAGCTTGGTACAAAGTTCAGCGAATCCATGAGCTGCAAGTACCTTTCTGCAGACAAGGCTACAGCACCTGCAATCATGGGTTGCTACGGCATTGGCGTTGGCCGCTTGATGGCTAGCGTTGTTGAAAACAGCCACGATGACTTTGGACCGATTTGGCCGAAGAACATCGCTCCGTTCCAGGTTGAAATCGTTCCGATCGGTAAGGATGATGCCGTCAAGGCCGCTGCAGAAGATCTTGAAAAGAAGCTCGAAGCCGCTGGCTTTGAAGTTCTCTTTGATGACCGCGACGAACGTCCGGGCGTCAAGTTCAAGGACGCAGACCTTTGGGGCGTTCCTGTTCGCATTGCCGTTGGTGCAAAGGGCCTTGCAAACGGCGAAGTGGAATGGAAGTTCCGCAGCGAAAAGGAAATGCAGATGGTCAAGGTAGAAGAAGTACTTGCAAAGGTACAGGAATTCTACAAGTAATATTAAATCCCCGTTTTCGTGGGGATTGACCATTAAAAATTCCATAAAAAAGTCCAGCGTTTGCTGGACTTTTTTCGTTTAACCATTCAATATCTTGAATCAGTTTTCACCATTTTTCATTTCGGTCTGTTCACGATCCATAGTGTAAGTCAAGTATTCCCTGAAGTCCCTATCTATCGTGACTTTTTCAAAGTCCTCCACATTGTTTTCTAAAACGAATACGCCCGTTTGATTATCGATCCAGGAACTAATATCAAAGTTTTCAAGATCAATAGACTGGTCCGCAACAGCTTTAGCTATAAACTCGATTTTATCCTTTGAAACCCAGCCCAGGCAAATCCCCTTTACAAGGGCATCGGCCCCGGCCTCTTTCAAGAGCTTTAGTTCGTCGCTGAAATGAACCGTGCAAGCGACCTTATCGCCGCCACGAGCCGTAAGCAAATCAAGGTCTCCCGATTTGGACTTGACCATATTAGAACCAAAAGACGCAGAAACCATCATTGCAATCACAGTAAGCGTTGTCATTTGTAACGTTTTCATGGGAAGCCTCCTCAGAAACAGACCAACATCGATCTTAAACATTAAGCTACAAAAGAGGTTTTGAAAAAAACAAACGACTGATGGAATTTTATTATTCCAAATCGGAATAAGCTACGCTTTATTCTTTTTATCAAGCCTGGCAAAAATGCCTGCAAGAATCGTTCCGCTTATGGAATGGTAGGCACAGCTGATTGCGCAAGGAACAACGCACAATGCGGCTTCCGGGTGAGCGGCAAGGTTTTCTGGAGTTGCAAAGAAACTTGCCGCAAGTACCGTTGCCATGCCGGCATTCTGCACGCCGACTTCAATTGCAATGGTACGCTTTTTAGCCGTGTTAAAACGAAGAGCGCGCCCAACATTATAGCCAAGTACATAGCCAAGCGCATTGTGAAAGAACACAACGGCAAGCACAAGGAACAAAAGGCCAAAGCCATTTGAAAGCAAATGCGGGCGAACGGTCACAACGACGCCCCCCACAATCAACGCAAGCCCAACAACGCTTACGCTCGGCATATTCGCCTGGATTTCTTTAAACGCATCCTTATGACCAAGGAAATGGTTCAAAAGAAAACCGATCATCACAGGGCCAATAGTCACATAAAGAATATTCAGGAACATGCCAAGGGCATTCACGTTAATGCTAGTGTCTGCAAGCCACAGCACAAGAAGCGGCGTCATGATAGGCGCAAGCAAGGTGCTTACAGTAGTCATGCCAACAGAAAACGCGACATCGCCTTTTGCAAGGTAACTCATCACGTTACTTGAAACTCCGCCCGGGCAACAGCCCACCAAAACAATGCCAACGGCAAGGTACGGATCCAGGCCAAAAATTTTAGTAAGGGCAAAGGCCACAAGCGGCATAATCGTATATTGCGCCAAGGCTCCTGCACAAATATCTAACGGGCGTTTCGCCAAGTTCTTGAAATCTTCAACACGGAGCGCAAGACCCATCGAAAGCATGATGATGCCAATGATTATGGAAGAAACATTCCCCTTGACCCAGCCAAATGCAGGCGGAATAAAGAAGGCTACAATAGCGGCACCAATAACAAACAATGATGTGTACGAAGAAAGAAAACGGGTTATGTAACGAACAAGTTTAAGCATACAACACTTCTTTTAAAAATTCATTCCAAAGGATTGCGGAATCACAAGATTCTTGTAAGTGCGCATTAAAAAATCGTCTGTCATACCAGACACGTAATCGGCAACAATACGCGGCTTGGAATTTTCGTGGTAAGCAGGAATCATAGTACTCAGCCAATACGCAATGCCCGTATTTTGCGTATTCGATTCCAAATCGCTAAGGCATGCCTCGAGAACGCACTTGAACATATTCTCGATTTTCTTGTCTTGAGTAGCCTTGCGTTCGTTGCCATAAATATGCTTGTAGTTCCAGGCCTTGAGAGCTTCTAGAGCCTCGCTCACTGGCGCAGAAAACTGCAGGGAATCTTTTTCATAGCTGTTAGAAACAAGGTCTATGATAAGATTATTTACGATGTCCTTGTTATTGTTCCCGAGAATATCCGTAATGTTTGCCGGGATTTCTTCGCGGCTAATGAGCTTTAGTTTTATGGCATCTTCGATATCGCGGCCCACGTATGCAATCACATCGGAAATGCGCATCACGCAACCTTCAAGCGTCATCGGAACCATGTACTTTGAAGAGAACTCACCAGTTAAACTTTGGCGATATTCTTGCAACAAAGTTTCAGCAGTCTTTGAAGGATTGTTCTTGTAGCAAGTTTCAAGCATTTCACCATTGTGGCAGATAATGCCATCAAGAACCTGCACAGACAAGTTCATGCCATTGCCGTGCTGTTCCAGCTCATGGAACAATCTAAAGCTCTGGATGTTGTGTTCAAAAATGCCTGCATCCTTTTCGCGCAAAAAGTTCGAAATGTACTTTTCGCCATCGTGGCCAAACGGCGTGTGCCCCACGTCATGGCCAAGTGAAATTGCCTCGACAAGGTCTTCGTTCAAGTTCAAAAAACGGCTGATGGTCCTTGCAATTTTAGAAACAAGCTGGACATGCAGAACGCGGTGCGTAATATGGTCGTTTTCTACAAGGTAGAACACCTGCGTCTTGTCGATGTACCTGCTATAACTCAGGGAATGCATGATCCTGTCGGAATCCCTAAAGAAGGGCGGACGAACATCCAGCTCGTAGCTAGAAAAGTGTGTTGCATTTTCGGAACGGAAGGCGAAGCTAGAGAGGTTACTTTCACGATCCTTGACATGCGCAATCAAATTCTGTTTTAAGGATTCATTCCAAAGCATGCCGTAAATTTAGATATAAAAATGAAGGTGTTTTATCTCATTTTATTTTTTCGACCAAGCAGAACCGTTATGAATAGAGAGCAGACTAACCCTCCAGCAACTTTTATCTTGTCCCAGAAAGCTTCATTCTTTTGTTGGCATGTTTTGCAAAGTTTTGCATTGTCTGCAACTTTATCACAACCGCATTTTGTGCATTTAGTATAAGTTTGTTCAGGCATAGGAATAAATTCCGAAAAAAATTTTAAGATGCCATATTGACATTGATTTCTTGAATCTTATTTTCTAAAGATTCCCCTTGCACATGTGTTCTAAAATGTTGCTTGCGATTCATTCAGTCACCTTAATCAAAACTCACACCATTATCAGCAGCCATTGAGAAATTTGAGTCCTCTATCACATACATTTGAGGTGCAACAAAATATTCTTCGTTGTCGGTCCAGAGTTCGCACTGAGTAATTACGGTGTTCAAGGCGTCTTCCTGGCCTTCGGGCGGATACTTGTACTTTTTAAGGAGTTTCTTGATTGTGGTGCGCATCTTGGCGCGGGCACTTTCCTTACGCTGCCAGTCGATGGTGCGGCTCTTGCGAAGCGTCTCTGTCAGTTCCTTTGTCAAGGCGACCAGTTGTTCATTATTGTAGAAGTCCTTGACAGCTTCAGGCTTTGTAAGCGCATCGTAGAAGGCGGTTTCTTCCTTAGTCAGGCCCAGCTTTTCGCCAGACAGGGCTGCTGCAGCAATTTCTTTAGCCAGCTTAAGCATTTCCTGAATGACTTCTTCGTTAGAGAGCATTCCATTCAAGTAGCTGTTCATTGCTCGTTGGAATTTTTCAGAAAACTTTTCTGAATTTACCACGTTTGTGCGAGCATAAATCTTGACCTGTTCCGCAATCAATTTTTTCAGCATTTCAACAGCGATGTTCTTTTCCTTCATCTTGGAAATATCATTCAAGAACTTCGGATCAAACAGAGAGAATTCTGTTTTCACATCGCTGAAAAGATTCAGAACTCCATCAGACTTTACACTCTGTTTCAGAAGTTCATTGATGCGGTCGTTGATTTCCTTAAGGCTAAACTTCTTGCCATTCGAACCATACATGAATCGAATAATCAGAGTTCTAACGGCATCAAAGAATCCAGCTTCTACACGCCATTCTGCCTTGACCAGGGATGCACAAAGAGACAAGGAATTCTTCAACAAGGCAGATTCCTTAATGAAATCCTTCTTCTTATCTTCCTTATCTACGGCCATAATAAAGTTTACAGCTCCGCTAATGCACATTCCTCGCTGTAAATCATTCCCCGTAAAGAACTGCTTGTAATCATAGCCATGGAACAGGCTACGGCATACTTCCAGCTTTTCCTGGAACTTGGGATAAGCTTCCTTAGCCACGTCCATATTGCCGTAATTCTTCTGGTCACGAACAGTGTAATCATTCATGGCACGCTTCAAGGCATTCGCAATACCAATGTAATCTACAACAAGGCCGCCTTCCTTATCCTCGTATACGCGATTGACGCGGGCTATTGCCTGCATAAGGTTGTGACTTTCCATGGGCTTGTAAACGTACATAGTGGCAAGCGACGGCACATCGAAACCGGTGAGCCACATATCCACCACAATGGCGATTTTCAGGGGACTATTGTTATCCTTGAAGCGTACTGCAAGTTCCTGCTTATGGGTCTTGTTACCAATGACCTTACGCCATTCCTCGGGATCCTTATTGCTTTCGGTCATGACCACTGCAACGCGGGCGTCTTCCCCAGGAGTACCATCCTCCCCTACACTTCCGGCCCAGGAGGGTCGAAGTTCAAGGATTCGGTTATAAATCTTCATAGCTATACTACGAGAGTAAGCCACAATCATGGCCTTGCCCGTGTAAAGATACTGGCGGTTTTCTTCGTAGTGTTCAAGTATATCATTGACCAAAGAATTGATGGTCTTTTCGTGACCAAGAATACCTTCCAACTTGCCAAGTTCTCGCTTGCTCTTCTCGATGACTTCATCATCAGCATTGGCTGCAAGAGCGTCGTATTCCTTATCAATCTCAGCAAGGACGCTGTCATCCAGCTTCAGCTTAATGACTCGACTCTCGTAATAGACAGGTCGAGTTGCGCCATCTTCCACAGCCTGGGTCATATCGTAAATATCGATATAGCCACCGAACACTTCCGTGGTGTTTCTGTCTTCACGGCTGATAGGCGTTCCTGTAAAGCCGATAAAGCTGGCATTGGGCAGACTGTCACGAATAATGCGAGCTGGTCCTTTTACGGTACGGACTACTAAATTACCAGAAGCATCTTCGGAAGTCTTTACCTTTTCTGCCAATCCGTACTGACCGCGATGAGCTTCGTCTGCCATCACAATGATATTTCTACGGTCTGAAAGAGGTTCGTCGGATTCCTCAAACTTCTGCATGGTGGTAAAGATGATGCCGTTGGCCTTACGACCATTGAGCAACTTCTTCAAGTGTTCGCGAGATTCCGCCTGAACAGGCTCCTGTCGCAAGAAATCCTTACAGTTGGCAAACTGACCATACAGCTGGTTATCCAGATCGTTTCGGTCCGTAATCACCACAATAGTCGGGCTTTCAATGCTGGACTGAAGCAAATTGGCGTAGAATACCATGCTCAAAGATTTTCCGGAACCCTGGGTATGCCAGAACACGCCAATCTTGCCATCGCCACTTACAGCTTGCTTAGTTCGTTCTACAGCCTTGCGCACTGCAAAATACTGATGGTAACCAGACAGAATCTTAAAAGTCTTTAATCCATCGTTATTGAAGCAGATGAAGTTCTTGATAATATCAAGAAGTCGATCCTTCTGGAAGATTCCTTCAAAGAAGGTGGAAAAGTCTGCAATAGCACCAGACTCACGGTTACCGTCCTTGGTCTTCCACTCCATAAAGCGGTCTTCGCCGCTGGTAATGGTTCCAGCCTTCGAAATCAACTGATCCGACATGACGCAGATGCAGTTATAGATGAACATGCTAGGAATTTCTTGCATGTAATTACGAATCTGCAAGTAGGCTTCGCTGGCGTCAGTCTCTTCGCGACTGGGAGACTTCAATTCAAAAAGGCAAACCGGCAAGCCGTTCAGGAACAAGAGCACGTCGGGTCGCTTGTTGGACTTTTCAATGAAAGTCCACTGGTTTGCAAAAATGAAGGAATTGTTTTCTACGTTCTTGTAATCCACCAGGTAAATGATATCGGACTTGGTTTCGCCTGCCTTGTGGTAGGTCACCTCTACCCCATTCTGGATATAGTCCATGAACAAGGCATTCTGCTTGACCAAATCATCATTTTCGAAGTTACGGACCTTATTCAGAGCCTCTTCGATAGCTTCCGGTGCCGCCTTTGGGTTTACCCGACGGATTGATTCTTCAAGAATCGGTTCATACAGAGGATCCCTAAAATCTCTCTCGACATCGGGACCATAGATGTAATCCCAGCCCAGGTTGTCCTGGAAAAGCTGCTTCAGACACTGTTCGTATGAATTTTCGTCGTAGAGAGACATGTAAAAACTTCCTTTGTAGGAAATTTAAACAAAAATGAGCCTACAACATCCAACAATGGCCTAAAAATGCTACGTATCGTAGCACTTTTTGAAAAGCGGAGCAACTTCTTATTGAATCCTGAACTTTTCAATTTCCTCAAGGGGCATCTTACTGATATCCTTACCTGTTGCTTCGGCATACTTAGCCAATTCCAACAGGTTGATATTCCCTTGAGGCGGCAACTTAGCTGGATCTGGGACATAAACCGACTGAGGTTCTGCAACAACAAGGGATTCCTTTTTAGTTCCACTCATATGTGTATACCTCCAAAAGCTTCTGAGCCGCGGCAATTCCCAGCATAAATTGATAAGGATGCAAGCACCCTAGATAAGAACATCCTAGAATTTCAATATAGTGTTTTAGAAGTTCTTTGTTAAGGGCAAAACCATAAACAACGCCTTCAAAGCCCCATTGTTTAGACTTGTCAACTGCTACGGCAAATAAATGTCCACCAACACCACTATATTTCTGCGATCCGAAATCATGTTTATTATTCCAGGGAGCAGAACAGGCCCAATGCAAATACGCCGCTTTCATGGTATCATCTTTTCGAATTCCTACAAGGCCCTGAATCTGATTATTTTCCTTCAAGACAAGCGCATAAATTTCCACTTCCTTTGGCATGTTAATCCAATCAACACCCCATCCATTCTTTGGGGTAAACGTCTTTATGCAAGCCTTGCTTTCAACTCTAAAAACAAAGGTCTCCTTAATTTCGCCAGTTTCATTGTCCTTAAGGCAAGGAACAACCTCATCAATCCAAATATTGACACATCCATTTTCAACAGTTTGCATATAGCACCTCTTTTTCATTTTTGCATTAGAGGCGTCTTGGCAATACGGGAAACCCATATAAAACAAAGACGCACTTCTCCATTTGATAGAGAAGCGCGTCGGGCAGTAATGTAGCTAATATGCCGGATGTGGCAAGGGGCGTAGAAAAATTTTACATTTTTCCAAAAAAACTAATTACACTTCAACTCTCGTAGTCTTTTCCCTGTTCCTTCTTCAAGAACAAGTTCATTGATATTCCCGGCATAGCCAAGAACAACATCTAACGCACATGCAATGCTATTTACATGTAAATCAGAAGCCAAAATACTACCAGGAATCAGTCCTAGTTCACTAACAAGTTCATTGCGTTTTAAATATAATGGTTCACTTTTTTCAACAGAAAAATTTGCATT
>DCGZ01000037.1 GCA_002314675.1 Fibrobacter sp. UBA1765
TCAATCGAGTTTCGTTGCCACCGATTGCTGGGATCGTATAAATGTCATACTCGCCGCCGCGTTCTGCACAATAGGCGAGAGTCTTTCCGTCTGGTGTTATGCCATGCAGGTAGCTTGGCGCAAGTGGAGTCACGAGCTGCGGCATCCGGCCATCAAAGAAAATCTTGTAGATTCTAGAAAGGCCGTCTTCCTTGGTGTGGTGACTTACATAGAGACCTGATCCATCCGGGTCAAGTACATGGTCATTGTTGCAATTATCTACATAGTACGAAGGCACTTCAGAAATTTCACCCGTACTAAGCTCATACTTGTAAATGCGACCGTTGCTGTTGTAAGTCAGGTAGGAACCGTCACTAGACCAGTTCGGAGCTTCGATTACGCAATCGAATTCCTTAAGAACGGTAACGTTACCGTTTTCCACATCGTAAGTCTGCAAAATG
The DNA here is from genome assembly GCA_002314675.1 of Fibrobacter sp. UBA1765. Lineage (GTDB taxonomy): Bacteria > Fibrobacterota > Fibrobacteria > Fibrobacterales > Fibrobacteraceae > UBA1765. The sequence goes on from DCGZ01000037.1 coordinate 441, forward strand.
GACTTGTCATTTGAACGGTTCCAAGTCACAGATGCAGGGATTTCAAATGGATAGCACACGCCCCAGTTTTCTCGAAGTGAATCCATTTGAGCCATCATGTCTAGCGTTTTTTCGTGCGTAATTTCTGGGCATTCCCAAATTGTACGGTTGCCTACAACCCTCTTGAACTCGGCTGGATTTTCTAGTGCCTTGATACAAGCAAGAACTTCATACTCATAGCAGTTTACCATGCGTTCCGGCTTTATGGATTGCTTCAAGTTGCAAGCGGCATCATACACAAGCACTTCGGCAAAGTCATTCAGGTTCATGACCTTGATGGAGCCCTTCGTGCCAAAAATCGTACCTTCATTTTTTTCGTAAGAAACAAACGAAGTCTTTAGTTCCGCATGCTGGCCATTCTTGTAGCTAATTGAAATATAGTCCGTTGCATCGACTCCCGTTTCGTACTTTACGCATGTACTTTCAACCATCGCGATTTCTCCATCCAAAAACAAATCTGCAAAAGTCAACGGATAAATGCCAAGGTCCAAAAGCGCACCGCCAGCAAGGGCCGGGTTGCAAAGGCGCTCCACATGAGTCAGCGGAATCGAAAAATCACCTTCGACACGAAGAACATCGCCAATGGTACCTTCCGCGATAATATTCTTGATCAAGGAGACAGCAGGCAAAAAGCGAGTCCACATGGCTTCTACAAGCAACACGCCCTTTTCTTCTGCAAGGGCGACAATCGCAGAGGCTTGCTTTGTATTTGCGGCAAAAGCCTTTTCTACAAGAACATTCCTGCCTTTTTCAATGCAAAGCTTGGCATTTTCAAAATGATGAGAATGCGGAGTCGCTACATAAACCAAATCGACAGATGCATCATTTGCAAGTTCTTCATAGCTGCCGTATGATTTTGCAAAGCCATACTCCTCTGCGAAAGCCGCTGCCTTTTTTGCATCACGCGAAGCTACCGCATAGGCTTCAATGTTATGGCCGTTATTTTCTAGATACTTAACAGCCTCTGCCATTTTTGTGGCAATGTAGCCACAGCCCAAAATACCAAAACGAATCTTTTTCATGAATAGCAATATACCCAAAAGATTCGCAAGTGGCGAGTTTAGGAAATCTAAAACAGTTCAAAAACGTTGCAAGTGTGCAAGTAGGATTTATGCAAGCACGAATTTGCCAACGCAAGCGCTAGTACTAAGCGCTCTTTTCTACACTATTTAGTACCATGAAAAACAAGAAAATATTGACAAGGATTAACTTTGGAACACTCTCAATAGTACCAAACAAGCATTTTAGCCACATTTAGTACCCCCCCCCAGACAAAAAGAAAAGCCTCCGCTTTGCGGAGGCTTTTCTAATGTCATTTTGACAATCGCTATTACTTGTCAGTAAGAGCAGCAACGCCCGGAAGAACCTTGCCTTCGAGGAGTTCGAGGGAAGCGCCACCACCTGTAGAGGTGTGGGTAACCTTCTTGTCTGCGCCGTACTTCTTAGCAGCAGTAGCAGTGTCACCACCACCGATAACGGTGATAGCACCAGCAGCAGTTGCTTCCACGATTGCGTCAGCCATAGCCTTTGTAGCCTTTTCGAATGCTTCGAATTCGAACACGCCAGCAGGACCGTTCCAAACGATGGTCTTGGAGCTCTTGATAGCTTCAACGAACTTCTTGGTGGATTCTGCACCAACATCGAGACCCATCCAACCAGCAGGAATGCCTTCTGCGTCAGAAACGCACTTGGTAGCAGCGTCTGCAGCGAACTTGTCAGCAGCGATGTAGTCAACCGGGAGGATGATTTCCTTGCCAGCAGCCTTAGCCTTAGCCATGAGTTCCGGAACGAGCTTTGCACCTTCTTCGTCGAACAAGGAGGAACCGATTTCGATATTATCAAGAACCTTCTTGAATGTGAAAGCCATGCCACCGCCGATGATGATCTTGTCAGCCTTGTCAAGCAAGTTGTTGATGAGCTGGATCTTGTCAGCAACCTTGGCACCGCCAAGGATTGCGAGGAACGGACGCGGAGGGTTGTTGAGAACGGCGTCGAATGCCTTGAGTTCCTTGTTCATGAGGAAGCCAGCAGCACGCTGCGGGAGTTCAACACCAGTCATGGAAGAATGGTCGCGGTGTGCGGTACCGAATGCATCGTTAACATAAACATCAGCGAGCTTGGTGAGGCTTGCGCGGAATGCCTTAACAGCTTCCTTGTCTGCCTTGATCTTGGTTTCTGTACCGTCTTCGTTCTTGACCTTGCGCTTGCCTTCTTCTTCGATGTGGAAGCGGAGGTTTTCAAGAAGGATGATGTCGCCCGACTTTGCAGCAGCGCAAGCAGCTTCAACTTCTGCACCAGCGCAGTCAGAAAGGAACTTAACCGGCTTGCCGATGAGTTCTTCGAGCTTCTTAGCAACTGGAGCGAGAGTGTACTTCATGTTCACTTCGCCGTTCGGGCGGCCAAGGTGGGAAGCAAGGATCACAGCAGCGCCCTTGTCGAGTGCGCACTGGATTGTCGGGAGAGCAGCTTCGATACGCTTGGTGTTGGTGATTTCACCAGTAACCTTGTCCTGTGGAACGTTAAAGTCTACACGGATGAACACGCGCTTGCCAGCGAGTTCGAGATCTTCAATAGAAAGCTTTGCCATTATAGCACCTTCTTGGGTTAGAGTTAAAATTTTGCAATGTTTAATATAGCAAATTAGGAATTAGAATCTAGGATTTAGTGGTTAGTGAATACTGATTTTCAGTGATTCTAAGGGAATTCTTCGCTAATTTTGTTTTTTCTTCACAACAGTAAGATTGTGTACAAAAGCAAGAATTTCGTTTTCCCTGTCTGTCATCATGTGCGGATTGACTTCTTTATGGTTATCGTCGAGGTCAAAAACATCGCCTTCAATTTCATTCATTAACAAATATTCATCGTCAATGACAACGAAGTCTTTTTCTTCGCCGGTCTCTTGGTTTTCATAGAAATAAGATGTTTCCCAGGCAGCGCAATCATCCTTTACATACCAGCAATTCTGCTTAAAATTAATACCATGATTTTGGCAATAATCCCTCAATGAACATGCCAAGCCTCTTGATTCATAAGATATGTCTAGACGAGCATTTTTCTCATCTACTGGAGTATAAGAAACGTGTAAATGATTTGCCCACAAGGGAGAATATTCGTTATCAACAGGAATCTTGGTAAATATGTTCTCTGTTTTTTCATTTTTTTCTACAGGCTCACATTCCAAGGCTGCCTTCAACTTTTGCATTTCCGCCTGTTCACCTAAAAAAACTGTTTTTACAAAATATTCATTCATAAAAATTTTCTATAGCTTATTAATCACGCTCAATTTATATAAAGTTTTTGATATGGACAACAAATCTCTCTAAATATATTTGAAAGCAAAGCTGAAACAATAATTTTTTATTACTAATCCACAAGTTACTAACCATTAGGCTCTAAATAATATACATTTCGCGCCATGGATTACGTTCCGTACAAAGAATTTTTAAAAAAGGTGTTTCCAAAGTACAAGCGCGTGCGTAAGCTCCCGCTTCATGGAGGCATGAGCTGCCCAAACCTCGACGGCACCAAAGGCTACTCCGGCTGCACCTATTGCAACAACCAGTCCTTTAGCCCAGTTTTTGACCAGGCAAAGGTTTCTGTAGCAACCCAGCTTGCAGAGAGCATCCCGGTACTCCGCAAAAAATACCCGGACGCAGGAATTTTGGCATATTTCCAGCCATACACAAATACATACGCCCCAGCAGCTGAACTCAAAGAAATATACCTACCGGCACTCCGCAATCCAGAAATTGCAGGGATTGCCATAGGAACTCGCCCAGACTGCCTGCCTTTTGACGTTGTCGAACTCCTAGCTGAAATGAACGCCGTAAAGCCAATCATTGTTGAAGTCGGCTTGCAAACGTCCAATGACCAGACACTGAACGCAATAAACCGTCGACACACATTTGCCGAGTTCGAAAATGCAGTGCAGCGCTTGCACCAGGCAGGTCTCACCGTTACGACGCACCTGATTATCGGGCTCCCCGGCGAAACCATGAAGGATTTCGTTCGCACAGCCCACGAAGTCAAACGTTTAAAGATTTCTGCAGCAAAGCTCCACCCGCTCCACATTGTATGTGGCACGCAAATGGCGCAAGACTACGCAAACGGCGAATTTGAACTTTTAAGCTTTGAAGACTACTGCAAGGCTGTTGCCGCCATGATTACAGAATTCAATGGCAAGGTGGCCGTGGAACGCTTTAGCGGCGAAAGCCCGGACGAGCTTCTGATAGCCCCGGACTGGTGCGGCGAGCGCGAAAAAATCGTTGCCGAAGTTGAACGGATTTTGCAACAGCAAAAGGCTTAAAATCGCAAGGGCTGCAAATAGCGGCCTTTTTTTGTTTCAAAAGCGACTTTTTGAGCACTATTTTTATTTTTCTCAAAAATTTTTTTCTATTTTATGGCCCGTAAAGCCTGCGAGCGAAATTTTTTGACGCGCACACTCTTTATATTTGGCACGGATTTTTGTTTAAGACGAAAGACGAGAGACGAAAGACGAGAGATTAGAAATTGCATTAATCCTCTAGAACCAAGCTTCTAAAGCATAGGTAAATACATTTTCTTGCATCTTGTTCTTGCATCTGGATCTAAAAGCATTATGGCAGTAAAATACGACGAAAGTAACATTAAGACACTAGACTGGTACGAACACATTCGCATGCGTCCAGGCATGTATATCGGCAAGCTCGGCGATGGCCAGAGCCCCGACGATGGCATTTATGTGCTCGCAAAAGAAGTTATCGACAACTCCATTGACGAATTTGCAATGGGAGCCGGTAAAAAGATTGAAATCAAGATGGAAGACCATTCCTGCCGCGTTCGCGACTACGGTCGCGGCATCCCGCTCGAAAAGGTGATTGACTGCGTTAGCAAAATGAACACAGGCGGTAAGTACGATTCCGAGGCATTCCAGAAATCAGTCGGTATGAACGGTGTCGGTACAAAGGCAGTGAATGCGCTTTCTACAATATTCGTTGTTCGCAGTATCCGTGACGGCAAGGTCAAAAAGGCAGAATTTAGCAAGGGCATTCTTGTAAAGGACTACCCTATCACTTCGACTACCGAAAAGAACGGTACCGAAATCTACTTTGAACCGGATAACGACCTGTTCAAGAATTTCAGATTCCTCCCGGCATACATGGAAGAAAAAATCTGGAATTACGCCTACTTGAATACAGGACTTTCCCTTGTCATGAATGACAAGACCTACGTTAGCCCAAACGGTCTTTTGGACTTGCTCAAGAGCCGTGTAGACGAAACGATCCGCTATGACGTTATCCACTGCAAGAGCAAGGATATCGAATTTGCGATTACGCATTCCAACATGGAAGGCGAACACTACTTTAGCTTTGTGAACGGCCAGCACACAACGCAGGGCGGTACACACCAGGCAGCATTCCGCGAAGGTATTGTAAAAGGCGCTCGCGACCACTTTAAAAAGGAATTCGACGCAAGCGACGTTCGCAACTGCATTATCGGTGCGATTTCTGTCCGCATCCAGGAACCTGTCTTTGAATCCCAGACCAAGACAAAGCTCGGCAGCACGACTACAGCTCCAAATGGCCCGGCACTGCGCTCCTGGATTGTAGACTTCGTTTCTAAGGAAATGGACAACTACCTCCACAAGAACGAAGAAACTGCAAAAAAACTTTTAGACCGCATTAACCAGAACGAAAAGCTCCGCAAGGAACTTGCCGGCGTTAAAAAGCTCGCTAACGAGCGCGCCAAAAAAGCTAGCATCAACAACTCGAAGCTTACCGACTGTTCCGTTCACTTGACCGATGTCAAGAACCCGCTCCACAAGGAAACAATGATATTCCTTACGGAAGGTAACTCTGCATCCAGTTCCGTGAAGGGTGCACGCAATCCAAAGACGCAAGCCGTGTTCAGCTTGCGCGGTAAGCCAAAGAACTCCTTTGGCCTAAGCAAAAAGCTTGTTTACGAAAACGAAGAAATGAACCTGCTCCAAGCTGCGCTCGACATTGAAAACGGTATCGAAGACTTGCGCTACGACAAGGTCATTATCGCAACCGATGCTGATGTGGACGGTATGCACATCAGGCTTTTGCTCATGACATTCTTCTTGCAGTTCTTCCCAGAACTTGTAGAGCAAAAGCACCTTTATATTCTTGTAACGCCGCTCTTCCGCGTGCGTCAAAAGCAGGGCAACAAGTACGACACCCGCTTCTGCTATGACGAGGCTGAACGCGACCGTGCGATTGAAGAACTTTCAAAGCACAAGGGCGAAGTCGAAATTACACGATTCAAAGGTCTTGGCGAAGTGAACGTAGATGAATTCAAGTCCTTTATTGACGAAAATATGAGGCTTGAAAGCGTAACCATGCCGCCAGACGCTTCGCTTGGCAAGATGCTTGAATATTACATGGGCCAAAACACCCAGAATCGTCAAGACTACATCGTAAAGAACCTTAGAACAGAAGCAGTTGAAGAACTTTAGTTTAGACAGTAAAATTCAATTTTCTAGCCCCTAGATCCTAGGCCCTAGACCCTAATTATTATGGACGAACAAAATACACTTGGACTTTCTAATGTAAACCACCTGGAAAAGCTCTTCAACAGCTATTTTCTGGATTACGCAAGCTATGTAATTCTTGACCGTGCAGTCCCTTACTTTGAAGACGGCCTTAAGCCTGTACAACGTCGTATTTTGCACACGATGTTCAAGACAAATGACGGCAAGTACCACAAGGTTGCAGGTATTGTCGGCGACACCATGCACTTTCATCCGCATGGCGATGCTTCTATCTATACAGCGCTTGTAAACCTTGGTCAAAAGAACCTGCTTATCGATACCCAGGGTAGCTGGGGTAACCCGATTACCGGCGATGAAGCTGCTGCAGGCCGTTACATTGAAGGCCGCCTTACAGAATTCGCCCTTGACGTTCTCTTTAACCCAGAAACAACGGAATGGATTCCTAACTACGATGGCACGGAACAGGAACCGGTCATGCTCCCGGCAAAGTTCCCGCTCTTGCTTGCGCAAGGCGTAGATGGCATTGCGGTCGGCCTTTCTACAACCGTTCTGCCACACAACTTCAGGGAACTTTGCGAAGCAAGCATTGCATACCTTAAGGGCAAAAAGTTCGAGCTTTACCCGGACTTTGCAAATGGCGGCTTGATTGATGTTTCTGAATACCAGGACGGTGCTCGCGGTGGCCGCCTAAAGGTTCGCGCCCGTATCGAGAAGGTTGACCAAAAGACTCTTTCGATCAAGGAAATTCCATACGGCACAACAGCAATTACACTTCAAAAGTCCATTGTTGCCGCTAACGACAAGGGCAAAATCAAGATCAAGAATGTTACCGACCATACCGCAGCAGACGTCGAAATCTTGATTCACCTTTTGCCGGGCAGCGACCCGCAAAAGACCATCGATGCGCTTTACGCATTTACGGACTGCCAGGTTTCACTTGCAGCAAATTCCTGCGTGATTGTCGACAAAAAGCCTAAGTTCCTAAATACTACAGAAATCTTGAAACTTAGCGTCGACCATACAAAGCACTTGCTTGAATGGGAGCTCAACAACGAGCTTTCCCACTTGGAACAGCGCTGGCACATGACAAGCCTTGAAAAGATCTTTATCGTGAACAAGGTTTACGAAGTCATCAAGAAGGCACACGACAAGGAAGAAATGGTCGAACTCATTTCTAACGGTCTTAAGCCATTCATCAAGGGGCTCCGTCGCGAAGTAACACGAGAAGAAATCTTAAAGCTTGGCGAAATCCCGATGCGCCGCATGGCCCTTTACGAAAGCGAAAAGGCTGACAAGCTTCTCGTTGAAATTGACGAAAAGATTGCAACTGTACACTACAACTTGGAACACCTCGTCGACTACACAATCACCCACTTCAAGAACATCTTGAAAAAGTATGGTGAGGGCCGCGAACGCAAGACAGAAATTGCAACATTTGAACAGGTTAGCGCCGTACACGTTGCTATTGCAAACCAGAAGCTTTACGTGAACCGCAAGGAAGGCTTCCTTG
>DCGZ01000024.1:0-3520 GCA_002314675.1 Fibrobacter sp. UBA1765
TCTACACTTTGAAAGAACATAGCCTAAAAAAATTATTGATAGCTGTGAAAAACTTGGAGACTTCCCTGAATTAGGAACCCAATAAAAAACAACAAGTGTTGTTTTAAAACATTATCGACATTTAGTCGTTGATAATTATCTGGTGTTTTACCGAATTGAAAATGATAATATCTATATAGTCAGAATACTTAACGGGTTGATGGACTATTTGCAAATTCTAGGCTTCGGTAATAACGATATTGGAAAGTAATTTCTTTACAGTTCCATAAAGAAGATCACGGCATCTACGAATCCCAACTTCTTGTGGTTGAATGCACCGGGCAGGCGGCAAAGTTCCTTGAAGCCGAGACTTTTCCACAGGTGCATGGCAGGTTCGTTGGTGCTGATGACGAAGTTGAACTGGATTGCCTTGAAGCCCATGGCCTTTGCGTTTTGAATGCAGTCTTCACCCATCTTGCGACCGATGCCCTTGTTCCGGGCGGCGCTACTGACCATGAAGGAGGCGTTGGCCACATGGTTGCCTCGTCCACGATGGTTCTGGATGATCTTGTAATAGCCGAGGACTTTTCCGTCATCTTCCATGACCCAGCTGTTCACACCCTTGCCGAACCAGTAGTCGTATGCGTCCTGGTCGTTTGCGGTTTCTTCAAAGTCGTATGTGTCGCCGCCTTGAATTACTTCACGGAAAATGGGCAGCATCTGGGGAAAATCATCTGGAGTAGCTTTGCGGATCATGGCCGCTAATATAGCAAGCCTACATTCCCTTGGCTATCAAAGCATTTCTAGAAAATCAGCAATGATCGTGTTGTCGATGTAGCGTTCGCGAATGTCCCTATTTCGTTTTTCGTGTTCCGACACGGTCGCACTTATGCCTTGCTCATCGTAATACACGCAGGCTTCCATGGGGAATTCCGGGTGGAATTGTACGCCGTATATGGGGGCGCCATAGCCATCAACACGGAACGCGTGGTGCATTTCGCTTGTGCTAGAAGCCAGGAGTTCTGCGTTTTGTGGCAATTTTTGGGCGCATTGGTAATGCACTGCAAAGAATGGCATTGACTTTTTGTCGTATTTTTGAAATAGCGGATCGCCGTTTGCTGAAAATTCTATGTCTACAAGGCCAATTTCTGGTCCGTCAACTCTCTGGGCGGCCTTTCCACCTAGCAAATGTGCCAAAAGTTGGTGACCATAGCAAATTCCAAAGACTGCTGGCGTATTTTTTAGCTCTTTTGGCCTGCAAATAGCCTTTTTTAAAGCGTCAAAACATTTTAATTCGACATTTGTGGCTTCTGTAACCATTCCATGGGAACCTGTTATTAAAATTGCCCGTGGATTATTGCTTAAAATGTAGTCCGGAAACTGTTCGCTGTTTACAACAGTCGTAAACTTCTGCATTTTTTGTGGAATTTTGTTGAAAACCCACTTGTCAAAGTCGCCAATTTGCCTAATTAACGGTTCATACGTGGAACCCATTTGCAAAATCACGATTTCATGCATATTTTACCGGCCTTTTGTATTTTACTCTCATAAAAATAGGCTGGTTTTACTGAAAATAGGGGAGTTTCTCATTGCGTATTCATTATTTGATTGAAAAATACCCCTCTTTATACCCATTTTTGAAAAGCAGTAACGGCAATTCTACAAAAATGTGACGACCTTTATTAACAAATAACAATCTATCAACAATTTTCCAATACCGTAAGATCCGTTTGTAAATAGGCACCTTTCCCGTTGAATATCAACAAGTTGGCTATGCCAGTGTAGTGATTTGCCCGGGAATGTTTTGAACATTTATCCACAATCAACGGGTTATTTTTGAGAAATATTTGCAGCCTTTACGCCTAGAATGTCCAGGTAGAATGCCTTCACGTCTTCCCATTTGTAGTATGGGCATTTTGCTTCGGCGCTGCATGGCAGCGGTATTGCAACTTCGCGTTCGTTGTAAAGGAACTTCACAAGAATCGGTGCGCCTTTTTTTGTGGACTTGTAGAATACAATCTGCAAGTTTGCTGCCATCGGGATAATCCTGAAATCAGTCCATTGTTCGTGAAGTTTTGAAAGGTCAGAAACTTTCGCGCTTGCAAAGTCAAGTTGCATGAGGCCCGTAAGTGGAAGGAGCCCAGTGTCGTGGCCAAAGCGAAGCGTTGCGGTAATCGGTTTTTCGTCATTTGCAATTGTACTTGATGTGTCGATTGCGATAGCTTTGTCTGCCTCGTCCAAGATATTTTTGAGAGTATTTTTTCCGAAGTCAATGCCGTGCGTACTTGCAATGAGCGGGCTTGTTCCCATGATGCTGTACCACCATGCGTTCTGCGCCTTCCAACGTGTAATGGATTCTTCAACAGTGAATAGGCTATCCATAATTCCATTGCTTGCTGCGTTCAGGCCCTTGATGAAACTTGAATCCAGGTTCATTGTGTTCGTATTGATTTCGAAAAGTCTGTTGTAAAAATTGTCTGCGTCGATATTCGATTTTACGTAGATGCTGTCGCTAAAGATTTTTTTCATGAGCGGCTTGCTGTCTACGTTTTTCCATAGCTTGTCGCTTTCATCCGTGTAGGCCTTAGCCTTTGAATATTCCAGGTCGTTCCAGTTAAACGGGCAAATAAACTTTAGCAGGGATTTTCCGGATTCGTAGCGTATGTCGAGATCTGGGTAACGGGAAAGGATTACTCCCGTGAATGCTGCCATGCTTACAATGCAGCGCCCGGAAGTGCTTGCAAAAATATCGATATGCGGTGTGGTTTGCTTGCCTTTTATATTTTGCGTTCTAAAAATTTCAGGGAAGTTTTTTTGCATGCGCGTTGCAATTCCCTGGTGTTGCCTTACTCCAACTTGTGTAAGGTCGCCTGTGCGCGGCTCTGCGTTTTGCACAAGGAACTGTGCTGCGGAAAGGACTTTTTTTCCGGTTGCGGTAAGGGCATTTACGGAATCCGCCTTTGCAAGTGTTTCGAACAGGTATTTGTATTCGTCAGAATTGTTATGGTAGCGACTGCCGTGGCGACCGTAATGGCTTATGTAGAATGGCTTGTAGCCTGCAGGCGCCTTTGTGAGTTTTACATCTTTGCCTGGTTCCGGGTAAAGTGCGTAATTGCTAGCAGTAAATTCCGGGTGTTTTTGCAATTCATTGATAGATGTTTGTGCGTTCGCGATTACGATTGCGGCGAGACAGAGTATAGATAGATATTTCATGTGAATGAATGTAGATAAAGTTGGAGCTTAGTGAATGTTAAATTTTCAGTGATGTCGGCAGTAGGGTTTGATAATTCAGAATTAAGAATTCAGAATTATGAATTGACAATGATATAGGAAGTTACAGTTTCATGCCTTCGGCATAGTGGCTGCTCGCTCGCTTCGGGCGCGTTCATGGCTTCGCCATAGAGGCTACTCATTCGCCAAGTGAATTTGAGCAAGCTCAATTCGTTTGGCTCGTTTCAGGCGTGTTCTTGTATCTTGCATCTGGCTCTTGCATCTTAATTACCTCAAAGTGAGCGAAGCGAACGACCTCACACCTCAAGCA
>DCGZ01000024.1:3534-11893 GCA_002314675.1 Fibrobacter sp. UBA1765
CACCGAAGGTGCGACCTGATTTCTGACTTCTGTCCTCTGTATTCTATACATGTTTAAACAAAAAATAGACGCTCTTTTGGGAGCGTCTATTTTTAGCGAACAAGGAATTAGTCCTTGAACTTTACCTGCTTTGTGCCAGCGACAACTTCGCCGACCTGTACCCACTTTTCGCCCTTGGCTTCGAGGTGAGCAACAACTTCTGCCTTGTCTGCCGGGTCGATAAAGATGAGCATGCCCATGCCCATGTTGAAGGTGGAATACATTTCGTCCTTTTCAACCTGGCCTTCGCGCTGGATGACCTGGAAGATTTCTGGCGGAACCCAGGAAGTGCGGTCGATGACTACATCGACGTTATCCGGGAGGATGCGCGGAATGTTGCCCTGGTAGCCGGAACCTGTGATGTGAGCGAGACCCTGGATGATCTTCTTGTTGCAAAGATCGATGAGGCTCGGGTAGTAGCTGCGGTGCGGCATGGTGAGAGCTTCGCCGATGGTCATGTCTGTGCCTTCGAGCGGAGTATCGACCTTGTAGCCTGCAACGTCGAACAATACCTTGCGGGCAAGGGAGTAGCCGTTAGTGTGGAGGCCAGTAGAAGGCAAACCAAGGATGATTGTACCCGGCTTGATCTTCTTGCCGTCAATGATGTTGTCGCGTTCTACGACACCGACGATTGTACCGGAAATATCGTAGTCGCCCGGACCGTAGAAGCCCGGCATTTCTGCGGTTTCACCGCCAATGAGTACAAGACCGTTTTCGCGGCATGCCTTAGCCATACCAGCGACGAGCTGATCCATAACGCCCGGTTCCAGGCGGCCTGTTGCTACGTAGTCGAGGAAGAACAAAGGACGCGCACCCTGAACAAGAATGTCGTCGCAGCAGTGGTTCACGATGTCCTGACCAGGAAGGGTATGTGTACCCATTTCGATATCGACCTTGAGCTTTGTACCAACGCCATCTACGGAACTTACGAGGACTGGGTCCTTCATGCCAAGATGGTTCAATGTGAAGAGGCCACCGAAGTTGCCAACGTCACCGAGAACGCCTTCGTTGAATGTGGTACGGACGGACTTCTTAACTCCGACCATTGCTTCGTCTGCACGGGCCAGGGATACACCTGCGTCTGCGTAGTTCATTTTTTTATCCTTTGCCCCTGTTAGGGCATTATTTAGCGAGGCTATTGCCTAGCGCTTTGTTTTTCATCAATATTTCTTAAAGCATCCAGAATGAGGCTTGTGGTATCGGACATCTGGTTGATGTTGACCGTTTCTGGCATTACATGCGTATTCAACTTGAACAGCGTGTCGTCGCCCCATGAAAGCATTTCTTCAAGAGCGTCTGGGCCTGCCAGTTTGCCGCACTTTGCGCAGCAGATTCGGCCATCCTTGAATGCTATGAAGCCGCGCATGCCGTGAAATTCAAAAATCACGGTTCCGGTGACACGGCTCTTTTCAAGAGTTTGTGCAAAGTCGATAAATGGCAATACTTTAGCGGATGCTAACAGGGATAGCTGTTCAAATTCATCAAAGGCCTTGTTTTTTGCACGCAGGCGGTCTGCCGTGACCTTGTAAAGGTATACCATGACGCTTGGGTTGTCGTCGAGGAACCTGATAAAGATATCGCGAGCGAGCAGGAGCACAGTGCTGCCGTCTTCGAGAGCCATGATGGTATTGCTTGTCGGCTCGTTGCAGATGATGGACATTTCGCCAAAGCAGGCGCCTGTTTCAAGGAATGCGATTGCGTTGTAGCTGCCGTCTGGCATTTGGCTACCGCAAATTTGGGCGCGTCCACTTTGCAGTACGCAAAAGTAGTCGTTAGAGGAATCGCCGTTCAAAATGATTTCGCCAGCGTCAAATTCCGCGATTTGCGCATTCAGCAAAAAGAAGTCCGCACATTCACGTGGGATTTGCTGTAAAAATGGGATTCCCTGGTCATAGGAAGCCGAAATCCATTCACCGATACCAATTTGCTTTGCCATATTGTCAATTATAGAAAATGTTGCGGTACCATGTTAGGGATTTTTGTTCTTCTTTAGTGCCGTGGAGCATTATTACGAAATCATGGAGAGCCTTTGAAGGGTGGACGCTTGCGTTTTCAAAGAAATCGAGCGCGCCGGATGGCCCTGTGAGTTTGTCGTAGTAGTATACGTTGCCGCTTTTGAATACATCGAGCTTCTGTATGCGGGAATCACTTGCAATTAGCGCTTCTTTGCTTGGGCCAGCGTTGATCCAGATTTCAGCTTCCTTTGCTTTGCTGAATGCAGCCTGCAAAGGCAGTTTCAGGCTTGTCTTGTCGTCTGTGAACACGCTGCACCCCATGGCATCGCTCAGAAGAGTTCCGGTAAAGCTGTTTTTTCCGGGGGCAAACCATGTTCCACTGTAGGGTGCGCCTACCAGGGTCTTTATGCACGGGTATTGTTTGGCGTTTTCGCGGATTTTTTCGTACTCCGTCCTTTCAATTTTGTACAAATTAAATTTTTGGGGATGGCTGTCGCTCGCTCCATCCATGTCACCCTCGAATGAGCCGGTGGTCAAAAGTTCAAACAGCTTGATCCATTCCAGGCGGCCGAGTGCGGAACTTTCTTGCCATTCCGAAAGCAACAGTATGGGAATACCTGCAGAAGAAAGCTTTGTCAGGTCGGAGTCAAAGCCTGTTCCCGTAGCAAATGTGAGTACCACGTCTGGATGCAGGGAATACACGGCTTCTTCTGAGAGTGTCGGGCCACTGCCGACATCCTTTACGATTCCCTTTTCTATGGCTTCATAGAGAGCCGGGTCGGCTGTGAAGTTCTTGTTTCCAAAACCGACTACCTTTGATTCCTGGCCGATGCCCTTGAGGTATGCGTAGTAGTTTCCGGAAAGGGATACGATGCGGTTAACCGGGACCCTGATCTTTTTCAGGTTGTCAAAACCACTTGGAATGGCTGAGCTATCTCCGCTGTACAGGATGTACTCGTTTGTATTTGACGAAGATGCCTTGTCGCCATGGAAAAACACCTTTATGGAAAGTTTGTAGAAGCCATCGAAACGTTCCAGTTCGAAATTTTTTGCAAAGTCGAGCTTAACCCCTTGGCCTGTGGCTGGAGGGGGAGTATGGGCTTCTTTACACCCGGTTATTGCCAAAAAACAAGAGCAAATTGCAAAAAATAGGGGATGAATTGTGAATAACCTATTGATTTTGAACACTTTATGCATTTTTCCTCAACGAAGGGCCAAGAATAATGTTATTTTAATAGCAAATTTTACGCGTGGAGATTATATCGATGCGAATTTCTAAAGGTTTTTTTAGCGTAAAGGCCCTTTTGCTTGGCCTTGCACTTGCCGTTCCTGCCATGGCAGTTAACGAAGATGCATTCTATGAAAAGGAACATATTCGCGGCTTTATCGGCATTGGGGCCGACTATCGCGGTATGACCAAGTCATATGCAAGCTACATAAACAAGCTTCTTTTGGGTAAGGACAAGGGTAAGCTTGAAACGGTTACAGTTACCGAAACTACCGGTACTGGTGAAGACGCTACCGAAGAAGAAGTAGAAAAGACAAGCTACACTCCTGCATCTAGCAAGGGCTACAGCAAGTTCGACAACTACTATTTCCCGGATATCCATATCAACCTGGGCGCCCAGTACCGCCAGTTCATGACATGGTTCGACATCAACTTCATGTTCTCTAGCTGCTCCGAAGGCAGTGGCGCATACGACGCATGCTGGTACAACTACGGCGTCGACTGGATGTTCGGCTGGAAGATCTTTGGTGAAAATACGTTCTTCAACCTTATTCCGTCTGCCGGCATCGGTTTCAATATCTTGAATGTCCATTTTACAGATACCTATGACGTTGTCGCCTACCATGGCGAAACCGGTACTGATTTTGACGAATCCAAGGGTACGATGATTGATGGCATGGGCAACCGCTACTACAGCACCATCTCTCCGACATTTGCCGCTGAACTTGAAGCCCGCCTTGAATTCGACCCGATTTCTATTGGCCTTTATGGCGGCTACCGCTGGATTCGCTGGAACGAAATCGACATCGAAGGTACCAAGTACGGTTCAAACGATGTGAACGGCGACACCTGGTTTATCGGCCTTCGCCTGCAGTACAAGTTCATGTCTATCTGGCAGAAGAAGCAGCACGAAAGACTTTAATCGCCTGCATTTCAAAAAAAGCGACTCTTCATCTTGAAGAGCCGCTTTTTTTTGCCCTTTAAGGAATCTTGCTACCTGTTCCTGTTTCGTGGACGGTTGTTTACGAACAGGCTCTGGTACTTGTTTGAGGTTGCCGCCTGTTCCATGACTTTTTCGAGTGCAAAGTATTCGACCGCTTCTTCCTTTAAGCAGTTGTCCGTGTGCCAGTGGACCTCGCGCTGCTGTTCAAGCGAGTGGTACGAAAAGTCAAAGCCTGCAAGTACGAGCGGGATATCGTGCTGCCTCAGGAACTTTGCGACATCTGTATAAAAGCCTTGCGTGGAGACAAGCACCGCCAGTTGGATTTCTTCAAAGTGCGCAAGCATCTTCATGTCGCTTATCAAGTCGGTATTTCCGTGAATAAAGCTTTCTGAATTCTTTGCACGGTAATGGAACTGGAAGCCGCATTGCTGCAAGTGTTCCTCGAAATTCAAGACGCCCTCGAACCTCTTGTAGTCGCTTTCTGCCGGGTTTGGGTGCGGGTGGTAGTAGTGCGCCTCGATAGATACCGAGGAACCGCGCGGAACATAGTGCTGAAGTTGCCTGAGCAAAAAGCTTTTTAAACCTTCGGCGCTGATTCGGGACCTTGCGAAATGGTGGTGCAGGTAGAAGTCGTTTGCCTTGCGGAATGTAAAGCCGTCGACAAAGAAGCCGATCCGGAAAAGATTCTGTGGGTCCATTTTTTCTCCTTTTTTTCTAGAAAAATTCTAAAAGGAGAGAAACGCTTTTTTTGCCGTTTTTGACCCAAAAAAATTGTAAAATTTTAGATAAGGTCGCGCTTCTTGAGATCGTCCATCAGGGAACCCGGCATCCAGTGGCGAATGCCCTTGAATTCACTTGACTTTAGGGTCTCTTGCCAGGCCTTCATTTTTTGTTCGTTCTTCATGTCTGCATAGATACGCACGAGGTTTGCCGCCGCGCACCAGTAGCGAATGGATTTGCCTGTTCGCGCAAGGTAGTCCTTGGCGCTTTGCTCGTAGATTTCTGCAGCTTCCTTGAAGTTCCCTTGGCGGTAGAGCATGTCTGCCTTGATTTGCTGGAATACGGGGTGGCCTGGAGAGCGCGATAGTGCCGTATTTGCAAGCTTGAGTGCTTCGCCGTATTCGCCGCGGTCGTAGTGCATCCATACTAGCGAGGTTGTAAAGAGCGGCCAGAACAGCCTTGAATTTTTCGCGGCGCTTTGGAGGGCCTTTAAATGCGAAGGCCTGTCGTCGGAAACAAACGGGATCCATGAAAGGGCACCGTCCATATAGTAGGCGTAAATGGCGTAGAACGCGCGCGCATCCTCGTTTTTTGATTTTTCGAAGGTCTTTGCGCCAGCGCGAGTGTTCATTGCGCCCTTGATAGAATGGCCGAGTTCACTTTGCGCATAGCCAAGTTCGAATATGCGGAGTGCGTCCCAAAAGCCTGTCGATTTGCAGTTGTCGAGTTGCCTTGCCGCATTCTGCAGTGCCGTAGTATCGCCGAGGTCATCGTAGCGCCCGATCTTTACCATGCCCTCGACAATGCATGCGACGTTTTTTTCGCTTGCTTCAATGTCTTTTGCGATTTGCGATGCCTCTGTATATTGCCTTGCGACAATCGCCTTCATGGCGCCTTCGATTTTAGGGTCGAGTTCGCCAAGTGCAAAGCTTGAATCGGACGGGGCCGCAAAAATAGCGCTGCATAGCAGCGTTATTGAAATTGCAATGGTTCTGAACGAAAAATGCATTGAAGAAAATTACTTCTTTGCAGCTGTGGTATCGCTTTCGGCAACAGGGCAGCCGTCTTCGAATACGAAGCGGTTCTTGTCGATGCCTACGATTTTGGAACTTACGTTTGCACCATTCTTGAACTGGATGTCCCCGAGAGCGCCCTTGAAGCTACCCTTTTGGCGTATCGCCTTTGCGAGGTCGCCGTTAGCAGACTTCATTGTAGAGATGACTACGTTTGTTGCGTCGTAGGTAAGGACGGCAACATTGTCTTCAGTCGGCTTTTCACCCCATTTTTCTTCGAATGCCTTGGAGAACTTTTTGTATGGTTCGCTATCGGTTGCAAGGTCTGCTGCAGGCACGCTAAAGAAGCTGCCGTTTGCATGGTGCTTGGCGTTTGCAAGAAGTTCGCGACCGTACCAGCCGGAAGTACCAAGGACCATGTTTGCTGAAAGCTTGTTGAATGCGAGCTGGCCAAGCATAAGGCCCGCATCGCTTGGGTTCGTGGCTGGCATGAATATTGCCGGGAACCTTGCGGAGGAATCCTTCATGAAGTCCTTGCGTTCCTTGGCATTGACTGCGTTAATGTCGTCTGCGCCGCGGGCTATGTTCTTTTTGCGGTTCAATTGCTTAAAGCGGTTTGCACGGAGGAGGTCGAATTCCGACTTGTAGTCTGGGCGGCCTTCTGTGTATGTCTGGTAAGCGACAACCTTTGCGCCACGCTTTTCTACAGCCTGCGTAAAGCTCTGTACCATGGCGTTACCGTAGTCGCCGAGCGGGCTCATGACTGCGAATTCACGAACGTTGAAGCAATCGATTGCGTAGTTTGCGATGCTCTTTGCAAGGTGGCTCATGGTAAGGTTCATCTGGAAAATGTTTGGACCCATTTGAGCGATGCCATCGTCGGTTGCAGTCGGTGTGATCATCGGGATCTTTGTGAAGTTGCTGCCGAGCCAGGAAGCGATTGTTGCGGAAGGTGCGCTCATGATAGGGCCGACAATAGCCACGACGCTATCCTGGTTGATTGCCTTTTGAACATGCTTGAGAGCCGTAAAGGCGTCTGCGCGGGTATCTGCGATACGGATGTTTGCGTTGTCGCTGATATTTGCCTGTTCAAAGGCAAGGAGAGCACCGTGAATTGCAGCAATGCCAAATTCAGAGAATTCGCCGGAGAGCGGAGCAAGAACAAGGATGGTCGGGCGCCCGGCACCCTGGCCTTCAAGTGAACTTATGCCCTTTTCGGCGGTTTCTTGCAAGCGTTCAGAAATGCCTTCACGCTTAAGGACCTTGTTGTACCAGTAGCGGGCGGCCTTGTAACGGCGGTCGTTCTGGGATTCACGGCCAAGCTGGAGTTCAAGCCAGCCGTTAACATCCTTGTCTACGGGATACTTGTCGAGAAGCGCCTGGAGCTCTTCTGCCGGCATGAGGGATGCTGCAAGAGTCTGGATGGCGACATCGCGAGCACGTGCGCGTGCAGCGGAATTCTTTGTATATGCAAGAACATTTAAAAGCTGTTCTACACCTTCGTAGACATAGCCTTTTTCAATTTGGCCGATCGCGCTTAGGACTTCCATACGTTCGCGGTATGGGGAATCGACGTGGTATTCAACAAACTTTTCGGCAAGTGCCTTTGCCTCTTCTTTTTTGCCGCTACGCATTTGGCATTCGGCAAGCATGACTGCAGCAGCCTGCCCGGTCTGCTTTTTGAACTGCTTCTTTACGATAGGTTCAAGCAGGTTTGGAACTTCGGCACATTTGCCTGCGGATACAAGCTCCTTGGCCTTAGCAATGCTTGCGTCGGCTTCTTGAGCAAAAATTGGGTATACAAGTGCGCTAGATAAAATTAGCGGGAAGAGGCGTGAAAATCTCATTCTACATCCTGAATGACAAAACATTCTTTCTTAATGGACTTTTGAAGACTTTCAGGCAGTTTTGCCCAGTCTACGATATCGACTCTGAATGACAATTCGCTTTCGCTAAAAGCCTTTTCTACTGCTACCATTTCTTCTAGTGGGAGCGGCTTCTCGGAAACTATTGCAATATCCAGGTCGGATTCTGGTGTAATGTTCACTCCTGAAACGCGTGAACCGTATGCAAGTACCTGAAGCCCTTCGAAGTGGACTTTTAGAATGCGTTGTACGGTTTCTAGTTCTGAAGGTTCCAATAATATAGCCATATAGGTAAATATAGCATAATCGCGCAAGGCCGGGAAATGCCAGGTCGATTGGTATTAGGTGACTTTGGTGTTTATGAAATATGCGAAAATCGGTCGATGACTTTTGTAAATATTTTTAAACAAGTTGAGTGTAGCGGGCCGGGGCCTGACGCGGTCGCAAGGCTCAATGTCTTTTACAGCGCCTTGATTTCTTCGGGAGTGAGGCCTGTTCGCTTGGCGATTGCCTCTAACGGAAAACCATCATCACGGAACCCCTTGGCAAGTTCCTTGTTCTTGGCATCAGCACCTTCTTCCTTTCCCTGCAGGTAG
>DCGZ01000118.1 GCA_002314675.1 Fibrobacter sp. UBA1765
TCTTGCATCTGGCTCTTGCATCTGAATTACCTCAAAGTAAGTGAAACTAACGACCCTACCGCCTGTTGTAACAGGTTTGAATGTTCTGGCACCGGCAAACGCCACGGATCACCTTCAAACGCCTTCAACAAGTTTTCTGCAGTCAAGCGACTTTCTTCAAGGCTCCTTGCATATTTTGCATTCTTAAGCAACTTGCCAAGGTACACTTGTTCCGTTTGACCTGGCGTTGGCACAAAAAGGCAATTTGCACCTAGCGCGGCCTGGTCCATTACGGTACTGTAACCTGGTCGCGAAACAAAACATTCAGAACTTTTAACCAATTCCGCAAAAGGTTCCGTAGAAAGATGCGGGTACACGGTAATATTTCCATCCTTCACAATTTCATTTAGGCCAGGCTTGCCAAGCAGCAACGCATGTTCACCAGGAATTTCACGAAACACCTTGCGCAAGCGCAATTCAAGATTTGTTCGAGTCGGTTCAGCTCCAGAGACAACGCCTAAAAACTTGAACTTTTTTTGCGAAGGCTCGACCATATTGTCAAACCTTGAAAGCGGGCCTACATAACGCAACTTGCGATCCTTAAAAAATGTGCCAGTCTCGTTCTTTGCATTCAAATGCGAAAGCCTGCCACCAAGCCCTGGGTATCCAGGTACATCAGGAACCCAGACCTCGTTGAAATTCGCCATTTGCTTTTGGTGGAATTTAAGGCCGACCGACTCAAGCACGCGCGTAACGCCTGGGAACGCAATACGCAATTGGTGAGTCATATAAATGGATT
The DNA here is from genome assembly GCA_002314675.1 of Fibrobacter sp. UBA1765. Taxonomy (GTDB): domain Bacteria; phylum Fibrobacterota; class Fibrobacteria; order Fibrobacterales; family Fibrobacteraceae; genus UBA1765. The sequence continues at coordinate 779 of DCGZ01000118.1, forward strand.
TCGCATGTTCCGAATAAAATCCAAAACGATTATCCGAAAATACGACATCAAAATTTTCTCGTTCCACAAGCGATTCAGCAATGGCATGTTCAACAGCCACAACCTTCAATATTCGCGGCAGCTCTGTCAAAACCCAAGCAGGCATTTGATAGCCATGCTTAGGGTACATAATTCTATAAGAAGGAATCCGGTGCTGTTTCAACCCAGGGAACGCATCCTTATAAAACGGGGCAATGTTCCCGCATACACCTACATGGACTTCGGCACCTACACGCAAAAACTCCTTAATGACAGGAACGCAGCGTGTAGCGTGACCAAGCCCCCAATCTAAAGGTGCAACAAGAACTTTCACGATTTTTACTCAGCCTTGATCCAAGCATTTACAAGGTCGGCATGGTCGTAATCCTTGTCGGAGCCTTCTTCTATGACAATTTCAAATTCATTCACTGAGCCAAGTGAAATTTCGGCGGCGCGGCTGTCACCAGAATACAAGCGAGTTGAACGGTAAAGCTCAGAGCCATTCGCAAGCACCACAAATGTTGCGCCATCTCCACCCACACTTTCATCATCCATGCCAAATGTCACGTATAGCTTCAAGTTCCTGCCAGAAAGAGCTGAAGGGACTTCGAACTTGAACTTTGCGGGGGCATGGGAACCAATGCCATAGCGATAGTTCACCTTGTCCAAGGTTAACGCGTTATGTTCTACAGTTGTATTTACCTGAGGTTCTCCCCAGCCCTGTTCCTTTTTAAGAATCTTCAAGTCTGTCAAAAGGGCAACACCTTCGCCAGGTACAAAAATATCTCGGCTAAACGTAATGGTATCGCCATCAGGCAAATAAGTTTCAATAACTGCACTATTCATGCCAACGCGAATAAGGCTTGAATCAATAGCAATGGAATCACCCATAGAACCAAACATAAGCGAATCGTTCAACAAAGCCCCGTTCCAGGTCAGCTTGCCAGTAAATGAAGCTTCAAAAGACTTTCGCCAATTAATTTGGTTATTGGCAATTTCAGACATGCTAAAGCCCTGACGGTACTGCGACACTCCACGCTTCGAAATAATCTTGTACACAGAAAGTGGGTAACCGAACAAGCGCTTTTCCTGAAGAACTGTTTCGGTCTTGTAATCTTCAAGAATCTGTTCAATCTGGTTTGTTGTCTTAAAGCCAACGACACGAGAAGAACGGTCTACAGTACCACGGCCATCTTGACCACGAACCACATAAATATTGCCATCAGACTTCAAGAGCATTTCGGAGAATTTCGCATTGCTCCAATTCATGAAGGTTCGTTCACTAAAGCTTGTGTGGCCGCTAGCAAGCATTTGCCACGGGCGCGCATAAATAAAGATTGAATTCTTAGGGTACGTTGCCAAATTCTTATGCAGGTAATCTTCTTCGCCAAGGAGCTTGTTCTTGTAGTAAAGCATATTGGCACGGTACGAACCGGCATGGTAAATTGCAAGGCCAAACGTTAAGAGCGCAGCCAAAGCAACAGTTACGCGAGCACCCTGTTCCAGGTTCCACTTGGGCATGAACTTTGAAACTACCTGGAACATGTCGCATAAGCCAAGGGCCATGATCATTGCAAACAGAGGAAGTGCCACAAGCACATAGCGCTGGTTGATGTCAATTTCAAATGTTCCAGAAACATTCAAGAGGATCACAAAAATCTGGAAGCAGAATGTAAAGGCAAGTAGAGCTCCACGGCGATAACGCTTAAAAGCAATCATGCGGACCAAAAGCCAAACCGTAGCTGCAAGCAAAATTACAGTAAAGGTCGTGTAGAACGGATTTTTCATAATGCCGCCAAAGGCATTGTCAACATCCAAATTCATCATCACGACAATATTGCTTTTTACATTGAACCAGAAGTTTTCAAGGGAATGTGCCGCGTGTTCACCACCCTGAAAATCGTAGCCACGGTACGCCGCCATAGTGTTAATAGACGGCCAGCTTACGGCAATCACAGAAAGCACAAACAGCGGCAAGCGCCAGAGCTTGCCCCTAAAGTAATTCACATAGTAAAGCGCAAACGGAACAAACGCAAAAACTGTTTCTTGACGCGTCTGTGCAAAAAGACCAAGTACAGGAACGGTCAAGGCCAAATGCTTCCACTTTACTTCTTTTGCAGGCACAAGTGCGTACCAAAGCATAAGGAATGTCAAAAGAAATACATAAAGGACTTCTGTTGACGCGGCTCGCGACTGGAGCATGTAAATCGGCATGCCTCCAAGGAACAGCATTGCCGCAAATGCAAGCTTTTCGTTCTTGAACCAGATTCGGAGCGCAAGGAAGAACATTACAAGGCTTAACAGGTAAAGCGGAAAGTTCACCTTAAGTGCAGCATCGCGACCAGGGCCAAGCAACGCATAAGAGAACGATTCCACAAGGCCCATGGCCTTGCCCTTAAAATTGTTCACTTCGGTCACGCATTCAAGCGAGCCCTCGTTCCAAACGCCTTCATTGCAAATGCCGCCGGAATGCTCGTAGTACATTTGCAAAGCCATGGATTCCCAGCTCGTTTCATCACTCAGCACACGATGCATGTTACTGATATTAGACATGATGAAGACAGAGAACACGCCAAGAGCAATAATGCCAAGCGCAATAGCACCACCGGTTGGCTTATGTTTTTTTAACCGGGTACAAAGTTCAGGCAGGTTCCAGGCAAATGCGGCAACGCTAGCAATAAATGTTACGAGAATTGCGTAATAGCCGTATTTGATATCAATGGAACGCGCAGTTGCCACAGACGTAGTTTGGAATATTGCAAAAGCAGCTCCAAGAACAACTAGGGTGACAACAGCAATCTTCCAATCCAGCTTAGTAAGCTTTAATTTTTCAAGTATTTTCATAAAGGTAAATATAGAATTATGAGTTATCGCATTATTTTTATGAGGCATCATCAACATGT
>DCGZ01000098.1:0-315 GCA_002314675.1 Fibrobacter sp. UBA1765
GAGGTTCGCGAAGCCCGAAGGGTGAGGGTGCAGCTCACCGTAGGTGAGGGGCTGCGACCGAATCAATCCCTTTTCCCGCTCTTAAAAAAAGAAGTCAACCATCCGGTTGGCTTCTTTTTTTTGTGATTAAACAGGCGGGGCTCGGACCCTCGACATGGGGCAGAGGACGTGGGCCGACAAAAGCCGTGCATGCGCAAGCATGTCGGCACGGCTTTTGGGCTTTGCGCGGAGCGCGAAGTCCGAAGGATTGGGCGACAGCTCGCCGAATGGCGAGGGACTGGAGCTCAACCACTAAATCGCATTATGCGGAGCATA
>DCGZ01000098.1:424-3786 GCA_002314675.1 Fibrobacter sp. UBA1765
ACTGAATCAATCCCTTTTCCCGCTCTAAAAAAAACAGACAAAACACTTTTTAACGCTTTACTTCTCTTGTCTATGGCATTCTTAAATTTGACAACCTAAATTATAGTCGTTCCAAAGCAAGCAACGTGTTGTTGAACCTGCATTTGGACAAAAGGTTGTTGAGATGAGAATTCCAGTATTAGCAATGTTCGGCGCAATTGCAGCTCCAATGCTCTTTGCAGCCACAGCCTACCAGAACCAAATAGGCTTCCTTACAAACGGTGTCAAGCAAATGACCGTCCTCGAAGCTGACGGCAAGGATGTCGTATTTAAGGACGCAAACGGTGAAACAGTTCTTACGGTCAAGGCTCCAGAAGCAAAGTTGTGGGAACCAGCCGAAGAAAAGGCATCTCTTGTTGACTTTAGCGAAATCAAGACTCCAGGTGTTTACCAAGCCTACATTGGCGACGAAAAGATCGGCCACCCAATCAACATCGCAGATAACGCCTACGAAGAAGTAACAAAGGGCGCTCTCAAGTTCTACTATTTCCAGCGTTGTTCTTTCGCTCTCGACAAGGAATATGCTGGCGAATACGCTCGCGCAGCCGGGCACCTGGATACCGCAATTCGTTACCATTCTTCCACAGGCAAGGCAGCCCTCGATGCCGACGGCAACATGCTCACCTTCAACGGTGCAAAGGGTTGGTACGACGCCGGTGACTACGGCAAGTACATCGTTAACTCCGGTATTTCTACATACACCCTTTTGCAGCTTTACCAGCACAACAAGGCTTACTTCGACACACTGACCTGGAACATTCCAGAAAGCAAGAACGACGTCCCTGACATTCTTGATGAAATTCGCTGGAACCTTGAATGGATGCTCACCATGCAGGACGAAGACGGCGGCGTATTCCACAAGCTCACCACAAAGAGCTTTGCAGGCATGGTTCTCCCGGAAAAGGCAACTAGCGCTCGTTTTGCAATCGGCAAGAGCGTTACTGCAACTTGGGACTTTGTCGGCGTTCTCGCACTTGCTTCCGAAATTTACAAGCCATTCGATGCAGAATTCGCAGAAAAGTGCGTAAAGGCAGCGACTCGCGCTCATGACTGGGCCTTGATGAACCCATACGCATTCTACGAACAGCCAAGCGATGTTGGCACCGGTACCTATTCCGATGGCAACGCCGTTGACGAACAGATTTGGGGTGCAGCAGAACTCTACCGTGTCACAAAGAACGAAGCAATCCTTAAGAGCTTCCAACAGTACCGAATCAACAAGAATCGCCAGCGTCTCCCAGGTTGGGCAACTGTTTACGGCCTTGCAGCATTCACAGTCGCAACAAACCCAGATGTATTCCCGGCTGAAGATGTTGATTCTTCTAAAGCCCTTATCATGAACCTTGCAGATGACTACCTCAAGGAAATGGACAACGGCTATGGTTTGGCAGTTTCATCCAACGACTTGTTCTGGGGTTCTAACGCTGTAGTCGGCAACAAGGCAATGCTCTTGCTCCACGCCTATTACCTCACCAAGAAGGATGAATACCTTAACGCAGCAGTAAGCATCGTTGACTACATTTTTGGCCGCAACCCGCTTGACTTGTCTTACATGACCGGCTATGGCATAAACACGCCGCACAACCCGCATCACCGCCCAAGCCAGGGTGATGACATTGACGAACCAGTTCCAGGCATGATCGTTGGTGGTGCAAACAAGTCCGCAGATGACGCAGCAATCAAAAAGTATATCAAGGAAAACAGCATTACGGCAACAGCAAAGAAATATGTAGATAACATCGGAAGCTACTCTTCTAACGAAGTGGCGATCAACTGGAACGCTCCTATTGCATACGCCCTCGGTTCAATCCAGGCAATCGCTGCAACAGGCAAGGTTTACGACATCTCGACAAAGCCGCTCGCTGAATACGAAGTTACCGCTATTCCAAGCGCAGCAAAGCTTAACGCAATGCCAACCGCCGGTTTCCGCAAGGTTGTTCGTAACAATAAGGTTCAGATCGAACGTACAACCAAGACCGGCGAAAAGCTCTTCTTCAACTTGAAGGGCAAGAGAATTAAATAAGAAAACCCAATCCCAACAACAACAAAAGCGCCAGACCTATGGTCTGACGTTTTTTTATTTCAGTGCTTTGATACACTTGAAACACTATCAACTTTTTGCACCGCTGTTTGTAAAGCCAAGCGAAAGTAGACTTCCTAAATTAAGGGTTACCAATCCAATCCCTTATGTCCCGCTCTTTGCTAAAGAGAGCGGGATTATTTTTTATATACCAATTTTTTTATATATTGGGTAAAAACAAAGAAGGACAATTCTATGCTCAAAAAAATTCTGTTTTCCATTTCAACACTTGCACTAGCAACAATGTTTGTTGCTTGCGGTGACGACAGTTCCTCCACGGCTGCAAGCGAAGATTCTTCCAGCTCCACAGGAAAATCTTCCAGCTCCATCCAGAACGATGTTTGCACTGATGATCCGGCAGCACTAGAATGCCAGCCTGCAGAAGAACCAGAAGCTCCAGAAGAAGAAATTTAACGTTCCTGCGTTAAATCCATAAAAAAAGACTGCTCATTTTTAGGCAGTCTTTTTTATTTGATTTTTCAATTTTACGGATTCCAGCCACAGAAATTCTTCAGGACCTTAAGGCCGAACTCGCCGCTCTTTTCGAGGTGGAATTGCGTTGCGATAAGGGTATCGCGACCGACTGCACACTGGAACGTTTGCGTGCCGTATGTGGTTTCTGCAAATGAGATTTCTTCAGGGACCTGCGGGTGATAGGAATGTACATAATAGAATTCGCTACCGCTTTCAATGCCCGTAAAAATCGGATGCTGCTTTGTGAAATTTACCTGGTTCCACCCCATGTGAGGGATTTTTAAGCCTGGCTCATCTTTAAAACGAACCGCCTTGCCAGGAAGCAGGCCAAGCGTTTTTACACCACCATCTTCTTCGCTGTTTTCAAGAATGATCTGGCAACCAATGCAAATACCAAGAACCGGATTGCCCCTTTTTACGACAGTCGCTATGGCTTCGCCAATGCCTGTTTGGACTAGCGTATTCATTGCAGAACCGGCAGCACCAACGCCAGGGAATACAAGACGATCAGCCGCAGCGATTACACTCGGATCACGGCTGATTGTTGGAGTTTCACCAATGTGATAAAGGGCGTTTGCAACCGAAGTCAAGTTGCCAGCACCATAATCAACGACAACGAAATTTGCCATAGAAAACCTTTTTATTGGGCAGCCTTGCTACGGCTTACCAAGTTACACATATAAATATAGAAAATAGGATCTAGGGGCTAGGGGCTAGTGAATGTTGATTTTCAGTGTTTTAGGGTCTAGGGGCTAGTGGTTAGACGAGA
>DCGZ01000166.1:0-5588 GCA_002314675.1 Fibrobacter sp. UBA1765
AGATGCAAGATACAAGAAAATTACCCTAATTTCTAGAACCTAGTCTCTAACCTCTAAAGCACTGAAAATCAACATTCACTAACCCCTATCCCCTAAACCCTAGACCCTAAACCCTGAAAATTAGCAAGTATCTCTCGTCTTATTTATCTACATTTGTAATCATGAAAATTGTATTTATGGGCACTCCTGCATTTGCCGCAGGTTTCTTGAATTCTCTTTTGAATTCTAAACATGAAGTTTTGGCTGTTGTAACTCAGCCTGATCGCCCGGCTGGCCGTGGCCGCACTCTTACGCCGCCGCCTGTCAAAGTTTTGGCTCAAGAAAAAGGCTTGCCAGTTATTCAGCCAGAAGACTTGAAGTCCCCTGAATTTGATGCAGAACTCAGGGCATTGAATGCCGACTTGTTCGTTGTTGTCGCATACTCCATTTTGCCAAAGAATATTCTTGGCGCAAGCCGCCTTGGAGCAATCAATGTTCACGGCAGTTTGCTCCCTAAGTATCGTGGCGCAGCTCCTGTGCAGCGCGCAATCGCCGCTGGTGACAAGGAATCTGGCGTTACCATTTTCTTGCTCGATGAAAAAATGGACCACGGCCCTGTCCTTGAACGTCGCGTAATTCCTATTGACCATCAGGATACCTCTGCAACGCTTTTAGACAAGATGCTTGAACCTGGTTGTGAAGCATTGCATGCTGCAATCGAAGCCCTTGAGTCTGGCAATCCTGAGTTCTTGCCGCAGAGCCATGACCAGGCAACACCAGCTCCAAAGCTTAAAAAGGAAGAAGGCAAACTTGATTTTAGCAAGTCAGCTCTCGAACTCCATAACCGCATTCGTGCATTTTCGCCGTGGCCAGGTGGCTATGCTACGCTTAACGGCAAGAATGCCTATATTCGCAAGACCGACACTCCGAATGTGAATTACAATCTTGAAGCTGGCGAAGTAAAGTTCGATGGAAATAGAATGTTTGTCGGAACTGCCGATGGCATTCTTGAAGTGTTGAATATTCAGCTCGAAGGCAAGCGTGAAATGCCTGTCGCTGATTTTGTTCGTGGTTTACATACTAAGGAAGGACTCCGCTTTTGCTAGAAGAACGTTTGGCCGCCTACAAGGCTCTTAAGAATTTTAAGGAAAAGGGAACTTTCCTTCAGGAAGGGAACCTGACTCCGTTCGCTCAGGAAATTGCAACGGGCGTTTGCCGCCGTGAGCTTTTGCTCGAATATGCGGTTCGCAAGAGCGTTCGCAAAATGCCTGAACTTGAATTGCTTTTGATTCTTGAAATGGGCGTGTACCAGATTTTCTTTATGGATGTGCCTTCGCATGCGGCACTCCATACAAGCGTTGAACTTGTAAAGCATTTTAGACTTGGCGAAAGTTCGGCAAAGTTCGTGAATGGCGTGCTTCGCAATTTGCAGCGTAGTGGCCTCCCGGAACTCCCGCAAAAGCGCTTGCTCAAGTGCAGTATCGAAAATTCAATACCTGTAGATTTGCTTAGGCGCTGGTTTGATACTTTGGGCCCGGACAAGGCTGAAGAATACGCAAAGCGCCATGTGTCTTACCCAGTTTGGTGGTTGCGAGCGGACCTTCGAAAAACAACGCTTGTAAAACTTGCTGAAGCCTTGCTGATTCCTTGCGAAACGTATGGCAAGCGCTACTTAAAAGTTCCTCAAGAAAAGTCCTTAAAGGAACTCCTTGAAACGCGCGAATTTGGCGAAGGGCTTTTCTCGGTTCAAAACCCTGCAGCAGCAGATGTTGTTGAACTTTTGAAAGTCGAATCCGGTAATTCTGTTTGGGATGCCTGTGCCGCTCCTGGTGGTAAAACTGCCCTCATTGCAGAAACCGCCCCCGACGCGCACATTTATGCGACTGATGTTTCTGAAAAGCGCATGCAGCAAATGCAGGACCTTTTCAACCGTCTCGAAATCAAGAATGTGAATACAGCGGTAGTCGATGCAAGCGAACAAGTTCCAAACGAAAAGTTTGATCGCGTTTTGCTGGATGTTCCATGTTCAAATCTTGGCGTGATTGACAAGCGCCCGGAAGCGGTGTACCGTGCAACAGAAAATTCGCTCAAGGAACTTTCTGATTTGCAGTACAAGATTTTGGAAAATGCTTCAAAGGCTTTAAAGCAAGGTGGAATCCTTGTATACGCAACTTGTAGCCCGGAACCAGGCGAAACTATTGAGGTAATCAAGAAGTTCCTTGAAAACCACAAGGAATTCAAGAGTGCAAGCCAGCCGTTCTTTGCCGGTAAAAAGCATGCCGATGTAGACCATTTCTTTGCCCAGGCTCTAAAGAAGATCTAGAAACATCTTCCATCTTCCGTCTCTACTCTCTTATGTCCGAAAAAGTTCTTTTTGTCCTTGATTCCTATGCCATGGCATTCCGCATGTTCTATGCATTTGCCAAGGCTCCGCTCATGAATTCCGCAGGCATTGACGTGTCTATGGTTCACGGCTATTGGGGCGCAGTGCTCCGTATTTTGGCAAAGCACAAGCCTACGCATTTTGCCATTGCCCGCGACATGAACGCACCAACATTCAGGCACGAGCTGTACCCGGAATACAAGGCAAATCGTGGACCGATGCCCGAAGAAATGGCCGCGCAAATGCCGATGCTAAAAGAAACTCTTGAAGCTAGTGGCCTGCCGCTTTTAGGCGAAGTTGGCTATGAAGCAGATGACGTAATGGCAAGCGTTGCCGTGGCTGCAGAACGTGCGGGCTTTGACAAGATTTTCCTCGTGACAAAAGACAAGGACATGTCGCAAATCGTAAGCGACAAGATTCATTTGTTCCACTTGGAAAAGGGCGCAGACGGCATTGACTTTGGTCGTGAACAGGTCATTGAAAAGTACGGTGTTCCACCGGAACAGATTCGAGACTATTTGGCCTTGATGGGGGACGCAAGCGACAATGTGCCGGGAGTCCCTAAGGTTGGCCCAAAGACTGCCGTGCAGCTTTTGCAGGAATACGGGAACATCGATAATATTTACGAACATCTTGATGAAATCAAGAAGAAGGGCCTGCACGATACCTTGGAAGCCAATCGCGAAAATGCGTTCCTAAGTCGTGAACTTGTAACGCTTCAAAGTTCTCGAGGTTTTTCCGGTACGCTTGAAGAACTGGAATTCAAGGGGATTGCAAGCGATGCCCTGTTTGAACTTTTCAAGGCCAATGAACTGAATAGCCTTACGCGTTTGCTCGATACTGTACCAAGTCGCGCTGGCTGGGTTGCTCCGGTAGAAACTGTAGTTGAAGCTGCTCCAGAAGTTTTGCCGGAATATGTTCTTGTAGATAGCGCTGAAAAGTTTGCAAGCATGCAGGCTGAATTTGAAAATGCAAATGTGATTGCGCTTGATACAGAAACTGATGGCTTGAATTCTATGGAATGTGGGCTTGCGGGCCTTTGCATGAGTGTCGATGAAGGCAAGGGCTATTATATTCCTGTTGGCCACACGGACGACCTTGGCTTTGCGCAAGGCAACATGGATTTTGAAACTGTCAAGGCATGGTTTAGCGCACTTTGGCAAAAGCCTGGTGTTACATGGGTGTTCCACAATGCAAAATTCGATATGCATGTGGTGCGTCGCGCGTTCAGGCTTTCTACAATTCCAGAAAACATTTGTGACACGTTGATTGTCGCGTGGATGCTTTCACCGGGCGATCATGGCCTTGGCCTAGATGAACAGGTTCATCGTGAATTGAATCACGTGATGATCCCGATTGAAAACTTGATTGGTCGTGGCAAGAACCAGATCCCTTTTACGCGCGTGTCGACTGCGCTTGCCGCTGAATATGGTGCAGAAGACGCCGTGTACACATTCCGCTTGCGTAACAAGCTGTTGCCAAAACTTGAAGAAAACGGTTATGCCAAGTTCTTTGAAGAAATGGAAATGCCGTTGCTCAAGGTTCTTTTAGAAATGGAAGAAGCTGGCGTTGCGATTGATAAGCAAAAGTTGCAAGTGCTTGCTCGTGAAATGGAAGCAAGGCTCTTTAAGCTTGAACATGAAATTTATGAAATGGCTGGAGGCGAGTTCAATATTGCTTCTCCAAAGCAGCTGGCCGAGGTTTTGTTCGATAAGCTCTTGTTGCCAGAAGTAAAGAAGCGAAGCACCGATAGTACCGTGCTTGAAGAACTTGCCGCAGAAACTGGCGCGCCGATCGTTTTCTCTATCATGGATTACCGTGAACAGAAAAAGTTGCTTAGTACCTATGTGAATGTGCTCCCGACTTTGCTGAATCCGGAAACTCACCGCATTCATACGACGTTTGTACAGTGGGGTACTGCCACGGGCCGCCTGAGCAGCCGCGATCCGAACTTGCAGAATATTCCTGTGCGTAGCGAAAGCGGTAAAAAGATTCGTGCAGCGGTTGTACCGGGCAGTGCCGATAATGTGATTTTGGCGGTGGACTATTCGCAGATTGAACTCAGGATGCTTGCGCACTTGAGCGGCGATGAAAACCTTATTGCGGACTATTGCAATGGTATCGATATCCATGCGCGTACAGCTTCTGCAATTTTTGGGGTTCCGCTTGAATCAGTGACAAGTGACATGCGTAGAGATGCCAAGGTGGTGAACTTTGGCGTGCTTTACGGTATGACTGCCTTCAGGCTTGCTCGTGACTTGAAGATTCCGCGTCGCGATGCTCAGAATTTTATTGATGGTTACTTTAACCTGTATTCAGGCGTGCGTAAGTATGTAGATGAAGTTACAGCGTATGCGCATAAGAATGGATATGTAGAAACGCTTTCTGGTCGCCGTCGCTATATTCCTGAAATATTCTCTACAGATAAGACTGAATGTAAAATGGCGGAACGCATGGCTGTGAATACGCCTGTGCAGGGGAGTGCTGCCGATCTTATTAAGATTGCGATGCTTCGCATAGCAAAGCGTATCAAGGACGAATCCTTGCCGTTAAAGCTTATGCTCCAGGTGCACGATGAACTTGTGTTTGAATGCCCGCGAGACCGCGTAGAAGAACTTGGCAATATTGTCAAGAGCGAAATGGAAGGTGCAATGACCTTGAAGGTTCCGCTTGTGGCAAGTGTAGGCCATGGCGAAAACTGGCTTGAAGCTCATTAACTGACGCAAGGGGCAAGCCCCTTGGCAATGAAAAAAGGGGCCGTGGCCCCTTTTACTTGAACGAGTTTTTAAAGGGGGTATCCCCCCTGCATTTTATAGAGCTTTGTCTAAAGCGTCGGTGAGCATTTTTTGAGGAACAGCACCGATGATGTTTGCAACTTCCTTGCCGTCTTTAAAAACCTTGAAGTTTGGAATGTTCATGATTCCAAGCTTTGCTGCGATTTCTTGAGCACTGTCTACATCGACCTTTGCAACAATTGCCTTGTCCTTGTATTCATCGGCGATTGCATCGACTACTGGACCCATCATCATGCAAGGGCGGCACCAGGTTGCCCAAAAGTCCAAAAGAACAGGCTTGCCGGAATTGATTACATCGTCAAACTTTTCTGCAGAAAGGTGAATTGCTGGCATAATAATCCTTTTGTATGTTTTTATTCTATTGTAGAAATTTTGCCGAGAAAAAACAAGGATGATTTGAAGAAAACAGGAGTCAGAAATTAGGTACGCAC
>DCGZ01000166.1:5612-48701 GCA_002314675.1 Fibrobacter sp. UBA1765
GGTGCTTGAGGAGTGAGGTCGGCGCAAAGCGCCTAGAGGAAATGTTGCAGTGGTCGGCTGTAGGCTGTCGGCAGAAAGTGTAACTTACCGTGTCTTTGCGAGCGTAGCGCGGCAACCCAGAGCAAAGTTTTAGATCACCACGCCTACGGCTCGTGATGACAAGCTAAGATGCAAGAAATTCTTTCGTCTTTCGTCTACCAGCGAAGCGGTCTTTCGTCTAATACTAGTCCCTAGTTCTTCTTTTCGTACTTGCCAAGTACAGATTTAACATGATCTAAGCTTGAATCCTTCATGCTTTCGTAGCGGTAGAATGTTCCGTCTGGAAGCACAAGGAAGAGCACTGGAACGTAGCCCGTGCCGTAGAACGGTCCAAACTGCATTTCGGAATCCTGGAATACAGGGATCGAAACGTTGAACTGGTCTATGAACATTCTGATGTCGTTCTTCTTGATGTTGCCGCCAATGGCAATGCCAATGCCCTGGATACCTTTCTTTTCATATTCCTTGACCATGTTCTGGTAGGTCGGGAAATGGTTGCGGCAATGCGGGCATTTGGGGCTAAAGTAATAGATTAAAAGAGGCTTGTTTGCAAAGTGGCTGAATACGAGTCCTGGGTCATTTACACCGGAAAGGCTTTTGGAAAAATCAATCTTAACAGGTTCGTTTGTAAGGCTGTCTGTATGGACCTTGAACTGAGCTTCGTTAGCGCCTTGTGCCATGGTAAATGTTGCAAAGGCAAGAACTGCCAATATAATCTTAAAGAATCGCATAAAAAACTCCGATATAGTTTCCTTAAAATACAAAAAAACAGGCTTAAAGGATATTTGTATGAATAAAAACAGCTTTACAATTTAAGTATTGTAAAGGTACTTTCACTTAATTGATTTTCTACCGTAATTTGTGAAATTTTTCTAACGAAAAAACTCTTATAGTTTTCTTTTTTGATAAATTATTGATGAATAGAATTAGGAAATAAATATGACAAGGTATGCTGTTGTTACGGGGGCAAGTTCTGGCATTGGAGCGGAACTTGCTAAGGAACTTTCTGGTCGTGGTCTCGGCGTTATTCTTGTGGCTCGTCGCGAAGAGCGCTTACGCGAACTTGCAAGTGGATTAGGCACGCCTGTTGAAATTTTTACAGCGGATTTATCGAGACGCTCTGAATGTGAACGCCTTGGAGAATTTTTAAGATCGTATAATGTTGCCGTGTTTGTAAATAATGCCGGTTTTGGCGATTGCAGCGCATTCCTTGAAGGTGATGTCGAAAAGGAAATGCAGATGATCGATGTAAACGTTCGGGCGTTGCATTTGCTTTCAAAAATCGCCATCAAGCAGATGTCTGCAAATGGTGGCTATCTTTTGAATGTCGGTTCCTGTGCGGGGCTTATGGCGGCAGGCCCTTACATGGCTACGTATTATGCGACAAAGGCCTACGTGGTTAGCTTTACACAGGCTATAGCCGAGGAGCTTGCCGAAGCAAAGTCAAAAGTTCATGCAAGCGTTCTTTGCCCTGGTCCTGTAAATACCGAGTTTAACAAGGTTGCAAATGTTGAATTCTCCCTGCCTGGTATTTCTGCTAGGTTCTGTGCCAAGTATGCTGTTTGCCACATGCTGCGTCAAGATGTCGTGATTGTCCCGGGAGTGCTCATGAAGGTTGGCATGTTGCTGGGCAAGTTCCTGCCGCGCTCCCTGTACACAAAAATTGCGGCGCACCAGCAAAAGAAAAAGCTTGGCATGTAAAAAAAGAACTCCGTTCCATGAACGGAGCTCTTTTTGCTTTTAATAGGATCCCTTACGAGAAGAAGTTCTTGACCTTGTCGAGGAATGATTCTTCCTTGGCTGTGTCCTTGTCTTTTCGAAGATCGGCGAGCTTCTGGTAAAGCTCCTTTTCTTCGGCTGTAAGGTCCTTAGGAATTTCAACCTGGACATCTACGAACAAACTGCCACGGTCGCCACGACCCTGGAGCTGTGGCAAGCCTTGTTCACGAATGCGAAGCGTGCTTCCTGGCTGAGTGCCGCTTGCAAGCTTGATGCTTACTTCGCCACCGTCTACGGTAGGAATGCGCTGCGTGCCACCGAGCACCAGCTTGTAGACTGGCACCTTGATTTCGCAACGCAAATCGTCGCCGTCGCGGGTAAAGAAGTCGTCCTGCTTTTCGGCAATGATAACGAGCAAGTCGCCGCATGCGCCGCCGCGCGGGCCGCAATTGCCTTCGCCACGGAGTGTAAGGTACTGGCCTTCGCTAACGCCTTCAGGAATCTTGACCTGTATGATTTCTTCGACCTGGGTTCTACCTTCGCCGCCGCAAGCCTTACACGGGTTTGCTACGACTTCGCCAAGGCCGTTACATGTCGGGCAAACGGATTCAGTAACCATCTGGAAGAACGATTGCGTAACGCGACGGACCTTGCCCATGCCCTTACAGGTTTCGCAAGTCTTTGTGCTGTCGCCGCCCTTGCCGTTACAGGTTTCACAAGCCCTGTAACGTTTAAGCTTGACCTTCTTTGTAGTGCCTTCGAAGATTTCCTTGTAGCTTAAAGCAACCTTGATTTGCAAGTCGTTACCGCGAGGTGGGCCAGAACGGCGTGCGCCGCCACGGGAACGTCCACCGCCAAAGCCTCCGAATCCACCGCCAAAGATATCGCCGAATTGGCTGAAGATATCTTCGAAACTGAATCCGCCGCCTCCGAAGCCGCCACCGCCAAAGCCGCCACCTGGAGCGTTAAAGCCGAACTGGTCGTAGCTCTTGCGCTTTTCTGGGTTCGAAAGAACGTCGTAAGCTTCGGCTGCTTCCTTGAACTTTTCTTCTGCAACCTTGTCGCCCGGGTTCTTGTCCGGATGGTACTTGATAGCGAGCTTCTTGTAGGCTCGCTTCAGTTCTTCGGCGCTTGCATCTTTTGAAACGCCAAGAACTTCGTAATAATCTCTTTTATCTGCCATATAGTTCGCTCCTTCGGAGCTTTAGACGAGAGACGAGAGACGAAAGACGAGAGGTGTACCTAGAGTATTTCGAAACTGATCTCTTCGATGGTAAATTTTTTTACTTAAATAAATAAGCGTAAACGCCGCCTATTTTAAGCAAAAAGGATTGCCTGCATTTTTGCAGGCGAATCCTGTTTGTGACGAGTATTCTGGCAAGAGACGGACCCACTTGCATGTCTCTCGTCTCTCGTCCGTAGGCGCATCGCGCCGTTCTTTCGTCTAATTAGTCAACTACTTCTGCGTCAACGACTTCTGGACCTTCGTCCTTCTTGTCGTTTGCAGAGGACTGCTGCTGTGCACCAGCGCCTGCTGCGCCCTGAGCACCGGCTGCTGCCTGTGCCATGGAACCGAGCATGTTCTGGAGCTTGTCCATTGCAGCCTTGATTTCGTCCTTTGTGCCGTTGTCCTTCTTGGCCTTGATTTCGTCGATAGCTGCCTGGAGCTGGCTCTTGGTGTCTGCCGGGATCTTGTCGCCGATTTCCTTGAGCTGGCTTTCTGCCTGGTATGCCATCTGTTCAGCCTGGTTCTTGATGTCTACGAGTTCGCGCTGTTCCTTGTCCTTTGCAGCGTTTGCTTCGGCATCCTTGACCATCTTGTTGATTTCGTCTTCAGAAAGGCCGCTGGAAGAAGTAATCTTGATGGACTGTTCCTTGCCAGTTTCCTTGTCCTTTGCAGAAACGTGCACGATACCGTTTGCGTCGATGTCGAATGTAACTTCGATCTGCGGAACGCCACGTGGCTTCTTCGGAAGGTCTGTGAGGTCGAACTTGCCGAGTGTGCGGTTGTCGCGAGCAAATTCGCGTTCGCCCTGGAGCACGTGAATTGTAACAGCTGGCTGGTTGTCTTCTGCTGTAGAGAATACCTGGCTCTTCTTGGTCGGGATGGTGGTGTTACGGTCAATGAGCTTTGTCATGACGCCACCGAGAGTTTCAATACCGAGGGAAAGCGGGGTAACGTCGAGGAGCAAAACGTCCTTCACTGCGGAGTCGCCGCTAAGAACTGCGCCCTGGACTGCTGCACCGATAGCAACGACTTCATCCGGGTTAACGGTCTTGTTCGGGTCCTTGCCGAAGTACTTCTTCACAGCTTCCTGGACTGCCGGGATACGTGTAGAACCGCCGACGAGGATCACTTCGTCGATCTGGCTCATGGAAAGGCCGGAGTCGTTCAAAGCCTTGCGGCATGGTTCCATGGAACGTTCAACGAGGTGTGCTGTGAGCTGGTCGAACTTTGCACGGCTAAGGGTAAGATCCAAGTGCTTAGGGCCAGTTGCGTCAGCAGTGATGAACGGCAAGTTGATGTTTGTAGAAGTTGTTGCGGAAAGGTCGATCTTTGCCTTTTCTGCTGCGTCCTTCAAACGCTGGAGGGCCATGCGGTCCTTCTTAAGGTCGATTGTCGGGTTTTCCTTCTTGAATTCGTCGTTGATCCAGTCGATGATCACTTCGTCGAAGTTGTCGCCGCCGAGCATTGTGTCGCCGTTTGTTGCCAAAACGCTGAACACGCCGTCGTCGATTTCAAGAATGGAGATATCGAATGTACCACCGCCAAGGTCATAAACTGCGACCTTTTCGCTCTTCTTGGAGTCAAGGCCGTATGCAAGTGCTGCTGCTGTCGGTTCGTTCACGATACGGAGAACTTCGAGGCCTGCGATCTTGCCGGCGTCCTTTGTAGCCTGGCGCTGGGAGTCGTTGAAGTATGCAGGAACGGTGATGACTGCCTGGCTAACGGTTTCGCCGAGGTAGTCTTCTGCGATCTTCTTCATGGTCTGGAGAACTGCTGCAGAAATTTCTGGTGGTGCGAACTGCTTGTCGTCGATCTGTACGCGAACTGGATCGGAACCGGAGCCGATCAGGTGGTACGGCATGTTCTTTTCTGCTGTGGAGCATTCACCGGCTGTGCGGCCCATGAAGCGCTTGATGGAGTAAATTGTCTTTTCTGGGTTGGTGATTGCCTGACGCTTTGCAACGTGGCCGACCAAACGTTCGCCATTCTTGCCGAATGCGACGATGGACGGGGTTGTGCGGAAACCTTCCGCGTTAGCGATTACGACCGGCTTGCCGCCTTCCATAACGGAAACGCAGCTGTTAGTTGTACCGAGGTCAATACCAATAATCTTGCTCATAATAGAGTCTCCTGTTTTAAAATCTTTGCCGCCAGTGGCGTGCTTTTTCTTTTTGCCCTTGTTGTAGCAAACCGCGTGCCAAAGTTTTGAAAATTGCGTTTTTAGGCGAAAAATGCGGTTTGCTTGGCGTGATGTTTCATTTTGAAATTAAGCCTTGCCGCTTGAAACAATGACTTTTGCTGTTTTAAGGAGCTTTTCCTTGACCATGTAGCCCTTTTGGAATGTCATAACGACATGGCCTTCTGGAACGGTGTCGGAAGGCTGGTTCATGAGGGCTTCGTGATAGTTCGGGTTGAATTCTTCGCCAGTCGGGTCGAGCTGTACAAGGCCAGAGTCCGTAAGGATCTTTGAGAACTGGTTGTGGATCATTTGCATGCCCTTTTCGAAGCCTTCGAGATCCTTTGCCTTGTTTTCGTCGGCAAAGGCGCGTTCAAAGTTGTCGAGAACTTCGGAAAGCTTTTCGAGGAGCTTGCCGTTTGCTGTTTCGACCAGGGCTAGCTGTTCCTGGGCTGTACGGCGACGGTAGTTTTCGAATTCTGCCATGAGACGCAGGTTGCGGTCGTTTGCGGCGGCAAGTTCTGCCTTAAGCGATTCGGTTGCTGAGCTTGCCGAAGCATCTGCAGATTCGGTTGGCTGTTCGGCAGTTTCTTCGGCTGCGGCTTCTGTTTGTTCAGTGGTAGCTTCGGCTTGTTCGCTTGTTTCTTCTGCTGGAGCTTCGTTTGCGGCCTTTTCGGCTTCCTTGATGATTTCTTCTGCCTGGTTTTCTGCTTCGTTTGCCATATTTCCTCTCGGTTGGGTTTCGCCACGTTTGCGGAATTTGTTAAAAATGTCCTTGAAGTTGGCCATGCCTTTTAACTCTCGCTGTGGTTAATTGTTTAATTTTCGCCCTTTGGAATAGCAAAAGCCGTGCCAAAAGCCCGTTTAGAGCATATTTTCATTGTTTCAAAAGAAAATGTTTCATTTTGAAATGAGTACGGGGTTTTAGGGGTGTCCCCTAGGAGAGGGGGTGGAGAGCAACGTCAGTGCGAACCAGGGGGAGGCTTCCCCCCTTTTTTCTATATGGAGGGGATATTTTTTTTAGGCGTTCTTTAGACTATTCTAAATTACCTTTCATGAAGAATTTTTTGAAATGGACGCTTGCGCTTGCCTGCTCTGCCTTTGCTACTTATATGCCGGGGGAGTCTGGCTACGCATCGCTTTATAACGACCATGGCCTGTTTAACAACCCGGCGGCGCTCCCGTATTTTGGATCGGCAGGGGCGCTTGGGACTTTTGAAATTGAGAATGGTGTTCGGGGCATGCAGCTTGGCGGTAACATCGGTAACTATGGTGTTGCGTTTGAGTACAGGACCGATGACGAGGGCTTTGACGAGGCGCGCTGGGGCATTACGCAGGGAACCGCGATTTTTGACGGGCTGTTTTACTTTGGACACCGTGTGAATGCGTTTCGCAGTGCGGATTTTGATGGGACTGAGTTTTCGTACACTCCGGGCGTGATTGTTGCGCCGTTCCATTTTATGTCGCTTGGCTATACTGGCCATGACCTTGTTTTTTTTGGTCCGCAGTCGCCAAAGAGGATTCATGAGTTTGGTGCGACCTTGCGTTTTGGCGACCTTGCCGTGAGTTATGATCTTTATGACTTTGATAGGCATAGCCTGCTTGCGGAGCTTGAATTTTTTGGATACCAGTTTGGCTTGGAAATTCCTTTGAAGGGCGGTGGAGAATACCGCCTGAATTTGGCCCGCTCGCTTGGGACTAGATTTGAATTTGGTACCAGGTTCTCGGAAGATTACATTCCTCACCATGTAGGCCTTGCGTACCACTATGCGCGTGACCCGAAGGCTTCTTCGATGGTGGTTGCTCGCGTGCCGTTGAATGTGCCTGTCAAGGAAACGGAAGGGTTGAATGTTCCGTTCTTTGGTGAAAGGTCCTTGAGCGTTTATACGGTAAAGCATCATATTGACCAGATTCTTGCATCGCCGAACCTTGGTATCGTGATTTTTGATTTTTCTGGCTATAGTGGCGGCTGGGCTGTTTCTAAGGAAATTGCCCGAGGCATTGCACGCATTAAGGAATCTGGGCGCTATGTTGTCGCATTTTTAGATGACGTGCGTCCGACGACTTTGATTGCCGCAAGTGCAGCAAACTTGAAGGTCGCGGAGCCTTCGGCACGCGTGACCTTTAGGGGCTTTGGCGGCTCGAGCCTGTTTTACAAGGGCTTGCTTTCTAAGCTTGGCGTTCAGGTGGAATTCTTAAGGCATGGCGATTACAAGTCGGCTGTGGAACGCTACATGGCTGATAGCATGTCGACTGAGGCGCGTTCCGATTTGGAACGGGTGTACAAGGGTCGTTGGGATATGCTTCTGAAATTCTTCCCGGAAGAATCCCGTGCTGCTTTAGATTCTTTTGCAACAAAACCTATGCTTACTGCAAGTGCCGCGTACAGGGCGGGCCTTGTAGATACGGTGCTTTATATTGAAGATGTGCCGCGAGTTGCCGTAAAGAAGTTTGCGCATGTGGACGCTCCCTATGCGTGGGCTCAGGTCTATACGCCTAGCGACAGGCCGATTCTTGGTATGAACCGTGGTTACCGCCCTCAGATTGCGTTGATTACTGTTGACGGGACTATTACTGCGCAGTCGGCAGAAAAGACTATTGCTGAAATTCACAAGGTTGAAGATTCTGGAGCTGGTGCGCTGATTTTGCGTATCAATTCTCCGGGAGGCTCGGCCCAGGCAAGCGACAAGGTTTGGAGTGCGCTCAGGGATTTGTCGAAACGGGGAATGCCGATTGTTGCAAGCATAGGTGACATGGGCGCTTCTGGTGGCTACTACATTGCCTGCGGTGCCGATGAAATTATTGCGGAAGATTTTTCGCTGGTTGGAAGCATAGGCATTTATGGAGGCAAGATAAATGTTTCTGGCTTGCTTGATAAGGTTGGCTTAAAGCCGCAGACTGTGCAGACGCACCCCCATGCCGATGCTGAGACTTTTACGCGCGGCTTTGACGAAGAAGAACGCGCTGCTTTGCAAGACTTTATGGATGACTTTTACGATCGTTTCCTAGGTGTGGTGGCTCGTGCGACAAAGCTTACCAAGGAGCGTATTGACAAGGATTATGGCGGTGGCAGGGTGTTTACCGGTTCCGAAGCGTTTGCTAGCGGACTTGTAAAGAAGCTTGGTGGGCTCGATGTTGCCATTGCCGAAGCTAAGTTTTTGGCAGGCTATTCTCTTGGCTCGCAGGTAGAAATTTACGATGCTTCTGCAGATGATTTCTATATGCTTTCTGCACCCAGGATTCCACTTGTAAAAATGGATGATATGGTTTCTTTGAAACGCGCTTCCCTTATGTTACGGGAACTTGGGCAAACCAACTTGTGGGCTGTTGATCTAGACTTGATGAATATGGAATAAAAAGATGCTCGCTATAGTTATTACCGTTCTTTGTTGCCTTTTTGCTTCGGCTTTTTGTTCTGTGACGGAGGCTTCTTTTTACAGTGTAACGCCTGCGTCAGTGGAAGCCCTGCAGCGAAGAAAGGCTTTTACTGCAAAGTACCTTGCGCATGTGAAGGATAATATTGATCGCTACATTGCTTCGATATTGATTGTAAATACCATTGCAAATACTGTTGGCGCTTCGCTTGCGACCGCCCTTGCCGTAAGGAACTTGCCGCCAGCCGGGCAAGTGGCACTGCCAATTGTGCTTACCGTTTTGATTTTGCTTTTTGGCGAAATTACTCCGAAGACGCTTGGCGTGAAGCAATCGAAGGTTGTGGCCCCGATTGTTGCTGTGCCATTCTATTACATTACGATTGTCTGCAAGTTTACAGGGCTTATTTGGCTGTGCCTGACACTTACGAAGCGCTGGACCGCATCTAAGGATGAAGAAGAAAAACCGGAAGTTAGCATTGACGATATAAACAGCCTTGTTTCGCTTGGCTTGAAGGAAGATGTAATCGACAGGCAGCAGGCGAGCGTTATCAAGAATATCTTGGCGTTGAAGAAGGTTCCTGTACGCAAGGTGATGACTCCGCGAAATGTCGTGTTTTCGCTGCCGGCTTCAAGTACCATTGGAGAAACTATTGCTGAACGCGGGAACTGGCCTTTTTCGAGAATCCCATTGCATGGTGAAAAGAAGGATGAATGGATTGGAATTGTGCTTAGGCGCGATGCGTACAATTACCTTGCCGAGGGCAAGCGCGACGTGCCGTTGAAAAAGCTTATGCGTCCGATCCAGTTTGTGCCGGATAGCCTGAACATTGATAAGTTGCTGCTGCGCTTCTTAAAGCAGCGAGGCCACATTGTTGGTGTTGTAGATGAATGGGGTTCCATTGCGGGCATTGCAAGCCTTGAAGATGTTCTCGAAGAAATTCTTGGCCGCGAGATTGTCGATGAATATGACGAGGCTGTGGACTTGCAGGAACAGGCGCGGCGAAAGTCAAGCAATATTGCAAAGCTTAGAAAGCAGGGCGAAACGATTTCTATCAAGAGCGTGAAGTAAAAGAAAGAGCTTTCCGTTAGGAAAGCTCTTTTGCTTTTAAAGTTCAATGCCTGTTTCGCGAGGCTCCTTTCTGCATGCACCTGTTCTAAAGTGATCTTCATCAGAAATTACGACGCAGTGGTATTTTGCACGTGTAATGCCTGTGTAGAGAATCTGCTTGGAAAGCAATGGGCTTTCCTTGTTTTCTGGAAGAACCATGATTACGTTTTCGTATTCGGAACCTTGGGACTTGTGAATTGTCATTGCGAACGAAGTTTCGTAAGTGCCTTCGTTTAGTGCGTTCGTTTCAAAGAATTCAAAGGCATTAGCTCGTTCGAACATTACGTAGGAATAACGCTTCCCATTGATTCTTAGATTGAATGCAAGACCTGTGTCACCATTGTAAAGTGAGTATGGATAAAGGTTCGTGTTGATCATCAGTGGGCGAGCTATCGGGAACAGCTTTGCAAATTCTTCGTTAAAGAAAGCTGTTCCATGCCTGCCTTGGCGAGATGCGCAAAGAACTTTAGTGTGCTTTGTTACCTTCCAGGCCATTGCAGCTTTTTTGAAAAGTTCTTCGTTGTTGGCTTCTTGAATGTATTTAGAAACAGAACCTTGGCTAAAGTACGTGCTTGCGCATTCAATAAGTTCCTTGATTTGCTTTTCGAAAGGTTCGTATTCTGTTTTGACTATGTGGGCTATAACTTTTGTTAAGTCTCCCTTGTTGCCGGGGGCGAGCATTGCGAAAACTTTATCGACTCCGTTGTTGTCTCCCTTCATGTCGGTGGGCAGTAGATCCAGGAAGTCGCTCTTGGAGTTCCATTGCAAGCCGAAATTAGGACAGTTAAGGTTTTGTGCCTCGTTTACCTTGTCGGCGAGTTCCTTGATAGCCTGAATAGACCTGAACGACTTTGTTAGACGAACAACGCTTTCATGACCGATGGAACCAAGTAAATCGCCAAGAACCGCACCTGCATCGACTGAGGGTAACTGGTTTTCATCACCAAGCAGGAATACATGGCTATTGCTTGGAATTGCGGAAAGCAAGTTCGCAAACATTTCGATGTCTATCATGCTTGCTTCATCAATGACAAAAACCTCGCCTTCTGGGAATGTATTTTGTTCATTGTATAAAAAATTATTTGTGTTTGGCCTATATCGGAGTAGCCTATGAATTGTTTCGCCCTTGAGTTCTTGAAGTACCGTCTTTATGGAATTGCTGCATGTAGTCTGTTCAAGTGAATTCTTGATAGATTCTTCCATACGGCTTGCTGCCTTTCCGCTAGGCGCTGCAAGATGAATTTTTAGAGATGTCCCCTTTTTCGAAAGCAAGCGCGCAAGAATATGAAAGACTACTGTGGTTTTGCCTGTGCCAGGTCCACCTGTAACAATGAGATTCTGGTTTTCGCCGCGAACAATTGCTTCGGCCTGTCGATCGTGAGGGGGTGGGGTGATTTGTTCAATGGTCTCTTGAATTTTTTGTTCAAGATTATCTTCGCTTGCTGGAGCCTTGAAGAGCTCGTGCATTTTTTGAACAATCACTTGTTTTGCCAAATAATATTTTTGAACATACAGTGCGTTGTCTGCAATAATCAATGGGAAACTTGACAAATCAACAGAGCCTACAATGTTCCTGTATTTTCCAATAGAGTTTATTGCCTTTGCGGCAGAAGTTGCGTATGCCATGATGGTAGCATCTGCACCGAATTTTCTGCAGCATGTGTTGAAAATGTATGTTTCGTTTAAAAGAACGCGCGTGTCTCCCTGTTCATTACAGGCAAAAAGCATCGCAATTAGGTTGAGTGCGTCATCTGAAATTGTAGGCTCGAATTCTGCGATGGATTTTAAAAGCCTTACAGAAAAAGATGAAAGGGAGCCTTGTTCGTTTAAATATTTTGCAAAGTTACTTGTGGACATAAAAAAACTCCTTAGGCAAGCAGACGTGTTTCTACTAGCGCCTTGAATTCCTTGACAAGTGCCGTGTACGATTCGTAGCGAATGTTACTGAAGCCCATGCTTGTTCCGCTGTGCGTTCCTCGCAAGTAGCAATAGTAAACACCTCCGAAAAGTTCATTGTAAATCTTTTCTTTGTCAATTTCGCTGGTAACATGCTTGATGCTTGCAAGCCACTCGATAAGAATGATGGAATACAGGGCTCTTTGAACCGTGTATTTTTGACGTTCCATGTTTTCTTCAATACCTTCTACGGAGTAATTGCCGATGTAATTACCCTTCCAGTCAAGAATGCAATAGCGGCCATCTACGCGGAATAATAGGTCGATGAAGCCGTTAAAGAACCATGTCGGGATTTCCTTTGTGGCAAGATTGATTTGCATTTGCCCCGATTCGTTCAAGACCTTTTTTACTGCACCGATGTTGAACTGCATTTCTGTTTTTTTATCGCTTTCGTTTATGTCGCCAAGGCAGAATGTTTCGCCGCTTGCACTCCAAAGCTTTGGAAGTGCGGCGTTCATTGTTTCATGAATGATGTGGATGGTGTCTTTTGCGATTTGCTCGTTGCATTGAACTCCGTTACGGTGGAAAATGCTTTCGATTTCGTTTCTTTTTCTGTTGTATAGCTCGGTTGCCTCTGGAGAGTCGCAGCTTGTAGAAACTTGCTTGCCTTCGTTAAAATCTAGAAGCTCAAAGACTTCATGAATTGCTACGCCAAAGACGGCTCCGCGAGGATAGTTACTGTCGTTGAAGCTTGCTCCAATTTTTTGATTTCCTGTTTCGTTACCGTCAGTAGCATCGGATTCGTCGTTTTTGCCATAGCCTTCTTCTTTATTGCTATGGGTAAGTTTTGTATACGATGTAGCTTCGCAGAATAGGTTTGTCTTGCCGTTAGTCTTGATTGCATTTAGGTGCTTATGCAAATCGCGGATTGATCTAGTTTCTTCGTTGTCGTTTATTTCGTTTGAAATTTCGATCGGGGTTGTCTTTAAGAGTTTATTCCAGGTTTCGAAGGAATCTGTTTGAATATTTGCGGAAGTGTATGCGACTGCAGCGTCGGCTGTAAGGGCGTCCTTGCCGATTTTGTTAAATACGGCATTGATTGCAGGCTTGATGAATAAGTCTGATGCTCCTAGAGGGAGTTTTTTCTTTGCGGTATAACGCGGCAAGAACATGATGAATTTTGCTCTTGTAACAGCAACGTAGTACATTCTGCGAATTTCATCGTCGTCTTCTTTTTGACAAATGTTTTTCCCGTTAGTTAAGGAAATAGCTCTTTTAGGAATAGCTGAATTGGAATCGTCTAACGAATAAACAAAAGGCTGTTCGTTTTTCCCGGAGCTTTTCCCTCCGACAACAATAACGACTGGGAATTCCAGGCCCTTTGACTGGTGGAGAGTCATTACCTGCACTACATTCTTGTCTGTTTCTCTGCTGATGTATTGAGCATCCTTGATAATTGGCGATTCTTTACCGGTGCATAATTTATCTAGATGCAATGTCATTTTTTCGAGAGACCAGTTGTTTTTGCAAAGACATTCTTGAATATATTCACCAATTTGGTGATATTTTGCAAGTTCCTGGAATTTGCCTATTTCAAGCAAATCTTTTTCTATGGTAGTATTTTCAAAAATCTTTTGAATGAGCGAAATCCATTTGCGGTCTTCTGCAAGTTTTTGCCATGCACTAATGTTTTGTGCAAAGACATCGCTGCGGTCGTCGAAATTGAAATTGTGAGCATCATTAAGAGATTTGTTGAAGAATGGAGTAATCAAGGATGAACGCTTGATGCTTTGACTTTTAGGACTGTTATCGCGGGTTGCGATAGCTTTTAAAAGAATGCTCCAGTAACGGCATTCAACACTTTTGAAGAGGCCTTCTTCCTTGTACAGGATAAATGGTATTTGCGATTTGCGCAAATGATGCTCAAAGGCTTTCATTTCTTTATGGGATCTGGTAAGAATGGCGATGTCTGAGTAGGTGAGCTTTTTTGATTGGCTCGGATCCTTTCTTGGAATTTCAACTTTGCCAATCATGTCCTTGACTTGGTTGATTGCAAACGATGCGTATTTGTAATCTGAAATGTTGTCTGGGCTTATCCATAGTGCTGGAACTTCCTTGCCATTTAGCATTGGCTTGTAGGTATCGTCTTTTTTGCCAAACCCGGATTCTACAAATTCCACTTTACCTTGGTTGTTATCGCTATTCGCGTCAAACAGGAATGCTTTTTCTTCTTTTTCTTCTTTTTTGTAGCCACAAAGATCGTTGCAGGCGTCGATGATTGCCTTGGACGATCTAAAGTTATTTGCTAGCCTAAAGCCCTTGCCATTTGTTTTGCCTAGAATATCGCTGCACGCCTTTTGGTATACAGCAATGTCTGCACCCTGGAATTTGTAGATAGCTTGCTTTGGGTCGCCTACAACAAAGATTCGATTGGCCTTACCTTCAAGGAAGATGTTCTTGAAAATGCCCCATTGGAAAATATTTGTGTCTTGGAATTCGTCAATGATGCCATAGCGATATCTACGGCGTAATTCCTTTAGCAATGAGGAATCTTGAGCACATGCCTTATAAACGGCTTCGATCAAGTCGTCATAAGTATGGAAATAATTTGCCGTTTTATAGGCTTGCCATTTGTCATAGGCGTTGATGGCCTGTTCCTGAATAAAACTATTTACCTCTGCGGTTTCGTAAGCTTTTTGAGCCAGCTCCCTTATTGAGTTGGGAGTTTGCCCATTGTAGGATTCGAAGAATGATATGATGTCTTGCGATTCTTTGTCTGTATATTTCGCCCTGTCATTTTTGATGCTTACCGCTCCATAGCTCTGAACGACCTTTTCATTTTCCTTGGCATTTGGATTTATTTTCCACTTAATCTTCCAATCTGGGTGGAGTTCCTTGGCTCTTTCGGAATAGCTTGTAATTAAGGCCTTGTAATCTGTGGACTCAATATTTTCTTTTAATTTTTCCAGATCATACTGGTCTACAAATGTCTTGATTTCTGGGTTGTATTTTTGAGCGAGGTCTACAGTTCTTACGATGAGGCTTTCTACAGAAACGCCTCTTTCGAGTAACTTAAGGAACTTTTTGTCTTTTGGCCATTCATCTCTACAAATGTATTCTACCAAGGATTTGATTTGCGAAGGGTCTATAAGAGAAGTGTTTGTGTTTACGTTTGCTTCAAAACCATATTGACCAAGTACCATTTCGCAAAAGGAATGGAATGTGTAAATGGGAGCCTGGTCGATAGAACGCAAAGCTCTTTCTATTCGTTCTTTTTTAGCAAGGTCGGTGTTCTCTTCTTGTGAAGATTCTTCTAGAATTTCTCGTATACGGCTTCTAAGTTCGCCGGCAGCCTTGTTCGTGAATGTGACAAGAAGAATTTCTGACAGCTTTACCTGTTTTTTGTCTACGAGGTTTTCACCATCGCTTTCGATGATTTGTTTTACAAGTTGCTGAATGGTATAGGTTTTGCCTGTTCCAGCAGAAGCTTCAATGGTAATGTTGCTTGTGAAAAAGTCACTATCTAATTTTTCAAGATCAAGATTCTTGCGATTTTTCATAATATTCCTCACTAGCCCAAAGTTGCCTTGAAGATGTTTTTCCATTCGTTGAATTCGGCAAGCAATTCCTCGTCGGTTTTCGGTAAACCGTAGTCTTCATCAGTGAATAGTGTTGCTTCTGGAATTCTATTTTTCCAGCATCCGTTTTTTATGTCGTTTAGTTTTTCTTTATACAAATCAAGGGTCGAAACAACATTTTCTTCTAGAATGCCGCAAGGCCAGTTGATAGGGTAGCGATCTATGAATGCTTTCTTTATAAGCGTTCCTAATTTTTCCTTGGCTTCTTCTACAGTGATGTCGAGAGTTTTCATCCAAGGTTCTTGAGAACCGCTTATCCCTGCAATTACAATGCTTGTTGCTTCGCCAAGTTCAAGCGTTTTTAAAAGTGCAAGCATATAGAGCATGATTTTATTCTTGGTATAAAATGTGTTGTTGCAAAGGTCGAAGAATGCAACCTTGTTGCTGCTTTTTTCGATGCCTTCCCAAGCAGGTATGCCTCGGATAATAACGGTCTTGTCGTTATTGTTTGAATCAACGATATTTATACTTGCAGAAATTTCGGAGCCTTGCTTGAACGAGGAAAACATGTCTGTTGCAGAATTTATTTGATTGGACAGGGCGTTAGTCAATTCTTGCCTTGTGTTTGTCGCAAATGGGCTCTCCGGTAAAACTCCAGTTTCGTTAGTGAATTTGACGAATTGGCTTTCATCATATATTTCGTCAAAAGACTTGGCTTTTTTATCTGATTCAGACTTGTCTTTAAACAAGTCCTTTCCGATAATGGATTGTTGCAGTCCATTGATAGAGATTGGCTCAAATTCTGCAGATGCCAAGGAGTCGCTTTCTTCAAGTTTTAATGTTTGGGAAATCTGGAATTCAAACGGGTTGCTTGCAAAATTCAGAATAGTCCTGACAGAAATTTCATCTGGAATTTCAAGAGGCTGTAGGCCGTCCATTAAAGATTTTTCATTTCTGCCGTCTTGTGGCTTAATCTTGTTTAGTTCGCGCTTTTTGAGACGATTGCTGCTGAAAATTTCCTTAACATTTCTTTCTTCATCTAGCTTGATTTCGTATTCCTTCCATGGTTCTGAAAGAATTGCGGTATTCATGAAGGATCGTAAATCTTCTACAATGTTTGCTGGGAACAGTGCTTCATCTTTTTTGAGGTCTATTCCAAGGTAGCTAATGCGCACTGCATTTTTGACGTCCATAAGGGAGCAAAGGAATGCGTAGCGATTACGGGCGCAGTCGTCACTATCGCCTGGCCAACGAGGCTGTCTTTGAGGGGTTGGAATTCTAAGATCTAGTGTGCTCTGCTTAGGCTTGCCTGGAAAATCCTTTTCATTCATGCCAAGTATATATACAACTTTCATGGAGAATGCGCGAGTAGGCTTGATTGCCGTAAAGTTCAATCCAGATACAAGGAACTTGCCACTTCCTTCGCGAATTCCAGAAACTCCACGCGTTATAATCCCTTCGAGTTCATTGAAAGGAATGTATTCCCTGCCGGCATAAAGTTGCCATTTTGCATATTGTAATTCCTTGAGGATGTTCTTTACAATTTTCCCTTCTTCGGCAAAGTTTTCTGGAGTGATAAAGAATTGAATAATTTCTCTTAAAACGGCGATATTATTGTTGTCGTTCTTATGGATGATGAGATTTTCGAGAGTCTCGATAATGCTGCAGAATTTTTCGAGAGAGGCGTCGTTTGAACTTTCGATGTTTCCGTATGGATGGAATGCGGTACCGTCATGTTCAAATCGGGAATGCATGAGGCGGTGAAGTATTAAACGTTTAATGCCGTGCGAGAATGAGTGTGGGTTCTTTTGAATTTCGCTCTTTTCTTCAAGATTCACTTTTTCTCTATAAATGTTGAGTTCCGCGACCCAATTCTTCCATTCTTCAATCGTTTCATCATTAATCTTTAATGAGTCTTTGACGACTGCATTTTGCAAAAGCTCAAAAAGCAGTGTGCGGCTGAGCTCGCCGTTGCGAGCAATTTGCATAAGGTTAGCAACTGCGCCGGCGGTAAGGGATGAATCTTCTTGTGCATCGACAATTGTATATGGCAAGTATTCTCCACTATATTCATCGACGCTGTCAAATACGCGCTGAATGGCGACTCTGTAGTTATCTAGCTTAGGCACGAGTACAATCATTTCGTCTAGGCGAAGCGTTGGATCGTTTTCCATATCCTTAAAGATTTGTTCCTTAAGGTTTTCTACCTCACGAGTAACACTTGGAGCCTTGAATAACAAAATTGAATTGTCGTTTTTTAACTTTACGCTGGATTCGCTTTGCCTAGATAATACTGTATTTTGCAAGGCGTGCAAGACTGTATTGTCGCTAGCCTTGTCTGGGTCCAAATAGTCGAAATCATAATCTGCGGCTTCGCACCAAAGCTTTATGTTGTCGCGGCCTGCCTTGCCCCAAAGTGAAAGAAGCTTATTTTCGTTTGGATGGACGTTTGCTTCTTCGCCATCTTCGTTTTCTTTCAATTCAAGGTTGAACTTGTGTGCGCTTTTTTTGTTGAAACTGCGGATGTGCTCGTTGACATTTACGTCTTCCCAGAATTCAGCACAGGGGTTTTGGATGTATACGTATACATCTACATATTGCGCCATGTCCTGGAGAATTTGGCGGTGGAACTGGCTGCAGCCTGCAAGTCCAAAAATATACACAGGCTTTGTCCAGAGAGCTTTCTTTTTTTCGTGGGTCATTTGCCCGTATGCATAAGACAATGTGAGGTACTGAGGAGTACCTTCTGGTGCATTGTTGAACGCCTTGGTAAAGAAAGAATCTTCGCCGTTTGCCGGGCTATGGAAAATTTTGCTGTAGAGAGTTCTTTGCCATTCTTCGATAGGATCTTCGGTATCGCCCTTGCTAAAGTATGGTTGGCTGTCATTTTGCTTCCAGGCGTCGAGAATCCCCTTTTTGTTTGAAATAAAATTGCTTGGCCTGCAATATTCGTATTCAAGAAAAAGTTTTGCTAACAGGGCTGAAATTGAAGAAAGCTTTGTGGCCTCGTTTTTTTCAAGATATTTGCTTAGGCCTTTCAAGGTTTTGTAATATGGTACGGTTTGACCGTTGTATTCTACCATGTCTACAAGGGCCGCTTGAATAAGGTTCTGAAGAACAATGCCACTTAAAAGATAAGTGTTCTTTTGTGGCGCTGTGCTTTGCCAAAGGAAGGTTTCTAGTTGTTCATTTTTAAGGTTTGCTAGAACTCCGTATTGCTTTACCCAGTTTAAACGGAACCATTGCTCGATTTGTTTGTCGGCGAAAATGACATTTGGCGTGTTTAATGGGTCGGCATCCCAGGCCTTTTGAAGTTGTTCGTTGATTTTTTTGATTAGAAACTCATTTTTTGCAGCGAATGTAAGGTGCAGCATTGTAAATTCTCTTGAATGATGATTTCGTTTGTATGCTTTTCTAATGTTGGAATATATACAATTTTTGATAAACGGCAAGCAAATATTTTTTCAGTTTCTACATTTGTCATTATGAAAAGCCCAGTTCGTAAAATGTTCGATGAAATATCGAACCGATATGATTTTTTGAACCACACGTTAAGCTGTTTTCAAGATATCTTGTGGCGTAGAGCCTGCTGCAAGGAATTGAAACGGCAGCAACCGGGAAAGCGTTTATTAGACTTGTGTGGCGGAACTGGAGACTTTGCTGCAACCTACGAAGTTTTTAACGGTACTCCAGAAGTTGCGATACTTGGTGATTTTTCGTATGGCATGCTTAAGGGGGCGGCTCACAAAAAGACTGTTGCAAAGCCTGTTCAACTTGATGCCATGAAAATGCCTTTTGCAGATGCTTCGTTTGATGTTATTTTAAATGGCTTTGGCATGCGCAACTTGCCTAATGCGGAAGGTGGCTTAAAGGAATCGTGCCGCGTTTTGAGCGATGGCGGTTATTTGCAAATCCTTGAATTCTTCTCGCCGCGTAATGCGTTTAACAAGTTCTTTTACAAGCGGCTCGCTCCCTTGTTTATACCCGTGCTAGGAGCGTTCTTTAGCAAGCGTGATGCGTATGAATACCTTGTGAATTCTGTGCTTCGCTTTTTGGCGGTCGATGAATTTGTTGCACTTGCCGAAAAGAATGGGTTTGAACTGGTTCATGTAAAGCCTTGCTTTTGGGGCGTTGCCTATAGGGTTTTGCTAAAGAAAAGGACTTTTGCATGAGTCGCTTTATTGTTGGTCTTACGGGTGCTAGCGGGGCTGTTTATGCCGCTAGGACCATTTTGCATTTGCAACGCGCCGGTCATAAGGTTTCTTTGATTGCAACTGCAGCAGGCCGTGCCGTGGCAGAATATGAAGGGCAAGTAGCTGCTTTTGACCTTGCCGATGAAGTCTTGAATATTGATGATTTCTTTTGTTACGCGGCAAGTGGCAGTGCTGATTTTGAAGGCATGGTTGTAATACCCTGTTCCATGGGGACTCTAGGTAAAATTGCAGGTGGTATTGCAGATAACTTGCTTACGCGAGCCGCCGATGTCTGCTTAAAGGAACGCCGCAAGCTTGTGGTTGTTCCACGCGAAATGCCATATAACCTGATCCACCTGGAGAACATGGAACGCTTGACGAGAGCGGGGGCAATAGTTGTTCCTGCGTCACCGCATTTTTATAATAAGCCTACGAGCATAGAAGACTTGGTGGATTCGGTTGTTGCAAAGGCTCTTGTCCATTTGGGCGTGAAAAATGACATTGTAAGGCAGTGGGGCGCAGATGTTTAAGAAAATTGTTGAATTTGGGCACATGGTGCGTTTTAGCCATAGCCTATTTGCAATGCCTTTTGCCCTTGGTTCCATGTGGGTTGCTGTAGATGGCTTTAAGGGCATGGCTGCCTTGGACATTGTGAAAATTGTTGCTTTGATTGTCGGCTGCATGGTTACTGCAAGAAATGGCGCAATGTCTTTTAACCGCCTTGCAGACGCAAAGATCGATGCGGCGAACCCTCGTACTGCAAAGAGGCATTTGCCTGCAAATAAAATGAGCAAGAATTCCGTGATTGCGTTCATTGTCGTGAACGGGCTTTTGTTCTGCGGTTTTGCGTTTTTGTTGAATCCGCTTGCCGGTGCCTTGGCCTTGCCGGTGTTTTTGGCCTTGATGTTTTATTCCCTTTGGAAACGCTTTTCCTGGCTTTGCCATTGGTATCTTGGCTTTGCCATAGGCATGAGCCCGCTTGGAGCCTGGATTGCCATTCGTGGTGAGTTTGCTACGTTCCCGATTTTTTTGATGTTTATTTTAATGCTTTGGATGGGGGGCTTTGATATTATCTATGCAACCCAGGATGAAGAAATCGATAGGCAAATGGGTTTGCATTCTGTACCGGCTAGGTTTGGTCGCAAGCGTTCGTTGCAAATCGCCCTTGGAAGTCATTTGGCTATGCTTGCCCTAGCCCTTGGTTTTGGTGTTTATTGGCAAATGGGTGTTGCGTGGTGGAGCGTATTTGGCCTTATGACTGCATGTATTTTGTATATCCACCTGTTTAGAAAGTCCGATGACCTCGATAGCATGAATCGCGATTTCTTTTTGGCAAATGTCGGTATCAGTGTTCTTGTGATGATTGGCCTTGTCGTATGGATTTTACTTGGAGGTTCCGTTGATTCCATTAGATAAAAAACGTGGCGTCTGCCAGCTTGTTGGCGTTATTAGTGCTGCTGTTGCGACTATTGCTGCAATTGGCCAGGAACTTGGATTTTTACCTTACGAGCTTGCCGGCTACATACTTGATGCGATGATCGTTGTACTAGCGGTTTCTCTTGTGGGCAGCTTTTACTTCAAGAAAAAAGAATAAAGAATTGCTTTTAAATTTCTAGATCGCCGGAGTAGATTTTGATAATCTCTCCGGTTTCTTTTTTGAATTGCAGGCTGCCGTCATCGGAAATGCCAAGAACCGTACCGTGAATAGCGTTCCCGAATTCTACAATGCGGGCGTCTTTGCCAATAAAGCAATCCATTTTTTGCCAATCCGCAATCCATGGCTTTAGACCGTCTTTGCGAAATTGCTCTACCGCAGATTCAAGGCCTGGAATGATTTGCTGCAATAGTTCTTCACGATCGATTTTTTCGCCCTTTAAAATGCTGAGGCTAGTTGTAGGGCGGTCGATACAGGCAAGTTCTTCTGCCGTGATATTGACGTTTACCCCAATGCCAATGGACATGAACATTTCGTTTGCGTTCTTGACAAGGATTTCTGAAACCATGCCACTGATTTTTTGCCCTTCAAACCAAATGTCGTTTGGCCATTTTACGGCGATATTTTTACCGGTGACTTTACTAAAGAGCTTTGCCAGTGTAATGGCTGTGGTTTGCATTAGTTGCGGTGCTGTTTTTAGAGGAATGCCCTGCAGCGGGTAAAGCAAGTTGAAATAGAGGTTTTTGCCTGCCGGCGAAAACCATTTGCGTTCGTGCCTGCCTCTGCCGGAATCTTGAGCGTCTGCGACAATGAGAGCCCCTGGCTGCAAGTCTTTAAAGCGTGCCCGCATTTCGGTGTGAGTGCTTGGGCTTGAATCTAAAAGGATCGCAGGCGCTCCATAAAGACCGCGGAGGTTCCAGTCGCAAATAGGCATAGGTTAGTTGTCGGCCTTTTCTTCTTCGAGCTGCTTCAAAAGTTCTTCCGGGTAAATTCTAAAGAAGTCCCTTTTCTGGTCTTCAAAAAGCATCAGCATGCGTTCCTGTTCGAATTGCTCACGGTCGATGTTTTGCATAAAGAATTCGTCCTTTGCAAATTCGCGTGTAGTCATGAGCTTTTTCATTTCGTCGGAAAGATCCATGTCGTCCCAGAAAATGAAATAGGAACCGACTGGCATGTCGCCGAAAATGTCGACATTCAGCATGATGTTGTTAGCCTTGGACGTGTCGGCTACTTCTACATTTGCCGAGCGCTTTTCTGGCCTGAAAATGTTTGGCTCGCTTGCATTTACCTTGCTAACAAAAATAAGAGCAAGCGTTAGGAATGCAAAAGCAATTTTTAAAGAGGCTTTTGGGGTTGTCGTAAGCATGCAAGTCTCCTTTTTTGCTATTCTGCCAGAGGCATCCAGGGTTTTACTTCAGGAATATCATGAAGCAAGTTTTGTCTAACGCGTCTGATAGCCGCTGCAGCGATCATGGCTCCGTTGTCGGTACTTAAGGAACGGTCAGGGAAGCATAAACGAATCCCATGGCGTTCGCAATAGTTGCCAAGCACTTCTCTGAGCCTTGCGTTTGCGCTAACGCCGCCGCCGACAACAAGGCTCTTCATTTTGGTCTTTTTAAGGGCCCATACAGTTTTTGAAACTAGAATGTCGACGATAGCTTCTTCTAGGGATGCGCAAATGTCACCGAGATTTTCTTGGATGAATTCCGGAGAATTTGTTTCTGTGTAGCGCCGCACGGCGGTCTTTAAGCCGCTGAATGAAAATTCGCCGCTGTCGTCACCCTTGAGAGCTCGAGGAAACCTGTGAAATTTGCGATTGCCGTCTTTACCAAGCCTTCCGATTGTTGCGCCAGCCGGGTATTGCAAGCCCAGCAATTTTCCGCATTTGTCAAAAGCTTCGCCCGCAGCGTCATCCCTTGTGCGTCCAAGTGATGTGTACTTGAAACCAGGTTCTTCGAGTACGAGTTCTGTGTGGCCACCAGAAACGGTAAGAGTCAGGAACGGTGGCTCCAGATCTTGTGCCGTAAGCCAAGCTGCGGCCAGGTGGCCTTCAAGATGGTTCATTCCATAAGCCGGAATGTTCAGGTCTTTTGCAAGTCCTCGAGCAAAGCTTGCTCCAACAAGAAGCGGCCCCATGAGGCCTGGCCCTGTTGTAAAGGCTATTGCATCGATATCCTTAAGCGAAAGCCCCGATTGTTCAACGGCCTCGCTTGTGATGCTTGAAATTTTTTGCAAATGTTCTCGTGCTGCAACTTCTGGAACAACGCCGCCAAAAACTGCGTGTTCCTTGATTTGGCTGTAGAGCGGATTCGAAAGAACTTCTACATGTCCATTTTCATCTTTTAGAATGGCGCAAGCGGTTTCGTCGCAGCTTGATTCAATGCCAAGCCAAATCATTCTTTTGCCTCACTTGTGTTTTGTGCAGAAGCTTCTGTTGCAGCAGGCTGTGCTTCTTCGGTAACAGGTTTTTCTGTTGCCTTTTTATTTTTCTTGTTTAGGCTTTTCTTAGGATTCTTTGTGGATCCCTTTTTTGCATTTTCAGCCTGTTGCTTGACATCTTCCTTGATTTCTGTTTTTGTTTCAGGAACTGCGGGAACTGTTTGTGCAGCCTTTGCAACGGAGTCTTTTTTTGCAATGTCTTCTTGTCCCTTGATTTTTGCCAAGGAATCAGCTATGATTTTTTCTTTATCAACCAGCTTGAACTTGTCTGGGAATGTTTGAATGCCCTTGACGTTTTTGCCGAGACGAATCGATGGGTTCATCATATCGGTATTTTCGATGGCAAACCTGTTGAATTCAATAAAGATGTCGAGCTCGTCCGGATCGATATTTTTGAGAATATCTTTGCCACCGGTAATTTCAACTTTAGCAAATGCAGGCTCGAGCGTGTATTTTTGCTTGTCATACATGCCGATTAAATGTACTGGGATCTTTTCGAATATTCTTGTGTCGATCGGCTGCACGGCAATTTTAACTTGCACCATGGAATCTTCTGTAGAAACGTATGCAGGGATACTGTCTAGGTTGATAGCCAATTTGTAAATGCCGTCTTGAGAAATGTTCTTGAATAGGCCTGCTTCTGTGGTAACGTTTTCAAGAGGGATGAGAGCCGTTCTTGCACCAGAAAATACAATTTCTGCAGGTTCTACGATTGGTTCGTTAACGAATGTGTAGCCGCTTGCTTCTTCGAATTCTGCGGTAAGCTTTACTGGAATCTTGCGACGGATCTTTGTGTCGAATTCAACATCGACTGAACGAATATGGTCGCCTTCTACATACGAGACATCAGGGAAATCCGGTGCTGAAAAATTGTCTGCATTGATTGTGAAATGGCTCCAGCCCTGCTCTACATGTTGCGCATCAATAGAAATCATTGCTGGGGAATCTTTGCGATAACGCATGCGGATCAGGTCTACGACATTGCCGGACACCTGTACAGAAATGACTCTTGGCGGCTTTGATGCTATGGCAAGAACTTCTGGGATTTTTGAAAATGTAAGGGGAACTTCCATGGTGTAATGGAAGTCCTGCAGGGAAATAGCGTAAAACCAGATGGCTATGCCAAAAATTAGGGCTGCGATTTTTAATTGCAAATTCTTCATCAATACTTAATTTAGCAAAAGCGTATGTAAAACAAAAAGGCAACCACTTGCTTGTGGCTGCCTTTTGAATGTTTCTGGTTGTTTTAGCTGAATAGTTTTACGACTCTGTTGAGCGCGCGAACTGCACGATCGATTTCTGCGGTAGTCGTGTATGCCCCGAAGCTAAAGCGAAGTGTTGCAACTACGCCAAAGCGATCCATGACCGGCTGCGCACAATGGTGACCGCTGCGGGCTGCAATGTTTTCTTCATCAAGGATCATTGCGGCATCGTGAGGATGGATTCCATCTAAAGTAATGCTTAAAAGAGCACCGCGTTCGTGAGGGTTGCCAAGAATATGGAGCCCCGGAACCTTGCTAAATTCTTGCACGGCGTATTTGACGATTTCAGCTTCGTGCTTTCTGATGTTTTCGATGCCAACTTCGTTAATCCAGTTTACAGCTGCGCCAAGGCCTATAACTTCTGCGATTGCTGGAGTGCCGGCTTCAAAGCGTTCTGGGGGGAGTGCGAAGGTTGTTTTTTCGAAAGTGACCTTGTCGATCATTTCTCCGCCACCATAAAGAGGCGGCATGGCAAGGAGATTTTCGTACTTGCCGTACAAAACGCCGATGCCTGTCGGTCCGTACATTTTGTGACCTGAGAATGCTACAAAATCAACATCCAAGGCTTGAACATCGATTTTTAAATGCGATGAACTTTGCGCCGCATCGACAAGTACCTTGGTATCCGGGGAAATGCCCTTGATTTTCTTGATCATTTCGGCAATCGGGTTTACGGTACCTGTTGAATTACTGATGTGCGTGAATGCAGCGATCTTTGTTTTGCCAGGGATTACAAGATTGTCTAGTTCGCTTAAAACCAGGTTTGCGTCGTCATCTGTTGGAATGACCTTGATCTTTGCACCGCGTTCTTCGGCAATGAGCTGCCATGAAACGATATTTGCGTGGTGCTCGAGAGCGCTGATGAGAATCTCGTCACCGGGCTTTAAAAATTTTCTGCCGTATGTCCACGCAACCAGATTGATGCTTTCTGTAGTGCCACGGGTAAAGATGATTTCGTCTTTTGTTTTTGCGTTTAAAAACTTGGCAATGTCTTCGCGAGTCTTTTCAAAGGCTTGTGTGGTACGTTCGCTCATTTTGTAGACGCCACGCTTTACGGAACTGTAATGGTTCCTGTAAAAATCTTCCATGACATCAATAACCTTGAGCGGTTTTTGGGTTGTAGCGGTGCTATCAAGA
Organism: Fibrobacter sp. UBA1765; assembly: GCA_002314675.1. Lineage (GTDB taxonomy): Bacteria > Fibrobacterota > Fibrobacteria > Fibrobacterales > Fibrobacteraceae > UBA1765. Next base: position 31,197 of record DCGZ01000166.1, read on the forward strand.
AATGCTAACGGCTTTTCTTGCTTGTCGCCCTGTGCAAGTACCGGGAACTGCGCGCGAATGTCTTGTATTGGATAGCTCATGAATTATCTCTCTTTTTTATGCTCCCAATTATAGAAATTTTTAGCCATATTTTGTTTAATGTTAGAACTCCCTATGAAAATGGTAGGAATGATTCTGTTAAATACATTGAATGAAAGAAATGCGTGCTACGTTAAATGAATTATTTGATTATTTTTGGTCTTATACTTATGAATAAGATTCTGTTACCTTGTGCTATATTGTGTGCCATGCTTATGGCTTGTGCGGGTTCTTCCAACGACTCTAATGATGCGGAAAAAGCTCGGGCTCATGCAAATGCTGGCTATAAAGACTTGAATGGTGAAGGGTAATGGCCGCTATGAACAGAGTGAAGCCATTGAAGCTCTGCAAAAAAATCTAAATGCAGCTGCTTGGCTCGATGCCTGGAAAACAGAACTTGATAAGTGGAATTTAAAATGAGATTGCTTTTAATAGCTTTGTTGCTGCCGGTTATTTTGTTTGCCGGTGAATCTAAAAGAATGGAACCTCCGGTAGCAATCGTTGATTCTTTGCCTTGGTTTGCAGTGCGTACAATTGCGGAAAATCCTCAGCCGTTTACGCGAGCGATACTTGCTGAAAAAGTCCAGAAGTTTGACCGAGTTGTATTGATGTATTTTGCAACCTGGTGCATTCCTTGTCGGGCTGGTGTTAAGGCGGTTGTTGATAATGCAGCTGCTTTAAAAGAAAATAAGACAAAAGTGGTGCTTGTGAATATCGGAGAACCTGATGACAAAAAGACCATGGCCTGGATAAAAAAGCTCGGTGCCGATAGGATTCCTGCATTGAAGGATTCCTTTGGCAAAATGACGGAAGGCTTTGGCTTTATCAAGAATGGTGAAACCATGGCTCTCCCGACTACATTGATTCTGGATTCATCTCTTAAGCCTTTATTTGTTGTGACTGAAGAAGGCGATGACTGGCCTTCTGTGTTGTGGTCGAAATAATTTCAGTTTCTGGAGAATTTATGACATCCTTTGAAGATAACCCGCAATTCATTGAAATGGAAGCTCTTCGCAAGCGTCTTGTAGAGGCTAGCGATGCGTATTATAAGAATGCAGTTTCACCAATGACGGACCAGGAATTTGATCTGGCTTTAAAGGAACTTGAAAAGCTGGAAAGCGAACACCCGGAATGGGCACGCCCAGATTCCCCGACAAAGCGTGTTGGCAGCGACCTTTCGAACACGTTCCCGAAGGTGAGGCATAGAATCCCAATGCTTAGCATTTCTAATGTGTACAATGCAGAAGAAATGCGTGCGTTTGTTGAAGCCGCAGAACGGGATACCCATGAAAACCTGGAATGGGTGTGTGAACGTAAAATTGACGGCGTGAGCCTAGCCTTGACTTACGAAGATGGAATCCTTGTTCGTGCCGTAACACGTGGCGATGGCTCTGTGGGTGATGACATTACGCCGAATGCAAAGACTATCAAGGATATTCCGCAAAAACTGGTTGGTGCACCGGCAGGCCTTTTTGAGGTTCGTGGCGAGGTGTACATGGACAATGCCGATTTCAGGTTGTTGAATGAACGCTTAGAAATTGAAGGCAAGAAGACCATGCAGAACCCCCGCAACACAGTTGCCGGTACTATTAAGCTTAAGAGTGTAAAGGAATGCAAGGAACGTAAGCTCCATTATTTTGCGTACCATATTCCGGATCATCCGGTGATTTCGAAACATTCCGAAAACTTGGAATTTTTGCATAGGCTTGGTTTTAATACAAACCAGTATTGGATCGCCCATTCTGTTGATGAAATTATGAAGATTTCAGAACGGATTGGAGAAAGCCGTGGATCGCTAGCCTTTGATATTGATGGCATGGTTGTAAAGCTTAATGACTTGCATTTACAAGATGAACTTGGCTCTACTGCCAAAAGTCCACGCTGGGCGATCGCCTACAAGTTCAAGGCTGAACGAGCATATACAAAAGTATTGAGCATTGAATACCAGGTCGGAAGAACTGGTGCCATTACGCCAGTTGCCAATATGGAACCCGTACGACTTGCGGGTACAACGGTAAAACGTTCTACGCTTCATAACTTTGAAGAAATCAAGCGCCTGGATGTTCGTGTCGGCGACACTGTTGGTGTTGAAAAATGCGGCGAGATTATCCCGAACATCATGGATGTGCTTTACGAAAAACGAGAAGAAGGAGCCGAACCGATTGTTCCTCCGGAGGTTTGCCCAGTTTGTGGCGAACCGCTTGTTCACCCGGAAGGCGAGGTGGTTATTCGCTGCGAAAACCTGCAGTGCCCTGCAATGAAGCTTTGCCTTTTTGAAAACTTTGTAAGTCGCGATGCGATGAACATTGAAAACCTGGGGCCAGCGCTTTTAGCGCAGTTGCTTGATGCTCGTAAAATTGAAAAACTTTCTGACATCTACAAGTTGCAGGATTTGGACTTGATTGCCATGGAACGCATGGGCGCAAAGAGCGCTGCGAATGTTCTTGATGCAATTGCAAAGAGCAAGCAGAATAGCGTTGAACACTTGCTGCTCGGCCTTGGAATCCGTTTTGTCGGTAGGCAGTGCGCACGCAACCTTGCTAAGCATTTCAAGAATTTGCAAAATGTCGAAACTGCAACAATGGAACAACTGCTTGAAGTCCCGGATGTGGGGGAACGAATTGCCGAAAGCGTGTTTAAGTTTTTCCATGATGAAGAACGGCTTGAAGAAGTTCGTAAACTTGTTGCCGTTGGTGTAAACTGTGATTACAAGGGAACCGAAGGCGACTTGTTTAAAGGCCAGACTGCAGTCTTGACAGGGACGTTACCGACGCTTGATCGCGAAGCTGCGCGTAAGATTATTGAAGAAAATGGTGGAAAGGTTTCTGGTTCCGTGAGCAAGAAGACTAGCTGGGTCCTGGCTGGCGAAGCTGCGGGTTCAAAGCTTGAAAAGGCTTTGGAACTTGCTATCCCTGTGCATGACGAGGCCTGGCTTTTGGAACAGGTAAAGGGACTGTAGCTTGATAATTCAGAATTCAAAATGCAGAATTCTGAATTTAACATTCTAGAAGTTTTCGGCCGAGGCTACGCTTACAACATTACCTCAAGGCGTGTAAGCGAACGACCTCAAGCCTCAAGCACCGAAGGTGCGTTCCTCGTTACTTTTTTGGATTGCCGCGTGTTGCTCAAAGACAAGGGAATGTACAATTCTCTTGCATTTGCTTTACAGTTCGCCGCGGATCACTTCGGCTTCGCCGTTTACGAGACTTATGATATTTGTCGGGTTGATTGCGATTTCTCCGCAGTCCATCATCATGTCTACGCTTGCCTTGAACTTGCTCCAGAGAACGTCCGGGTCTGTTAGAGCCTCGTCTTCTGAAAGCTTTGCCGCCGTGCTTAGAATCGGCTTGTCAAAATGCTTGAAGAGTTCTGCAAAGAAAGGGTGCGTAGGCATTCTAATGCCAATTTCTGGACGGCTGACATCTAGCTTGCGTACAATTGTCGGGGCTGCAGGCAAAATAAAAGTGTAAGGCCCAGGCACTCGATTTTTCATGATGTTGAATGCGTAGTTACTGACCTTGGCGTAGTCGGTCGCATTGCTTATGCTTGGCAAAATCAAGGCCATGAAGAATTTCTTCATCGGCTTTTTCAATGCGTAAAGACGGTGAATCGCCTTTGTGGATTCTGCGTTGCAGCCTATTGCGTAACCAGATTCAGTCGGGTAAAGAACAAGACCGTCGTTTTCAAGAATTTGCACAGCCTGCTTTACAAAGCGGACTTGCGGGTTTACTGGGTGAATTTCTAAACGAGTGCTTGCCATAAGAATCCTTGATTAGCATTGCGGTATTGTCTGGTTGGCTTCGAACGCCGCTGGAATATGCCTTATTGAAAATTGTTCGCCTGAACAATCTACTGCAATGACATCGAAACGGCAGGCTTGCTCGAATCCCCCGTTAAAATGCAGATAGTGACAGGCGGTACGCCAAAGCTTGAATTGCTTGTTCCCTTGAACACGGCTTTCAGCGCGTCCGTTTCGCTTGTTCCAGATAGACTTGACTTCTACAAAGACAATTTTGCCCTCGGGAGATTTTGCGACAATGTCAAGCTCCCCACCACGATAGGCGTAATTGCGGGTGAGTAGCGAGTATCCCTTGCGCCTTAAAAATGCGGCTGCGTGGGTTTCTGCAAAATGGCCCTTGCCCTTGTTTTCTGCCCTGGCTGAAATCATTTCAAGTTCATTCCTAGCAAGCGGACTTCAGAAATTGCGATTGGCTTTGTGGCGTCGACCGTGTATGTCTTGCCAAGCAGGATCTGGATTTCTGATGTTTCAAAAGGAACCATTTTGGGGTACTGCATACCTCGAATGTCATCAAGTACAATCTCTTGCTTAAAGCCTTCCTTTGTACGAATCGTAAGTGTCTTTGGCTTGTTGAAAATGCTGTAACGGTTGCCGATAGGGTCGTCTTCCGATTTCTGGTAGCCAATGGCGATGCCAATACTAGTCACCAGAGTTTCGGAATCAAAGTTCATTGTAAGAATAGGGTTCTTGCTATTTGTAGGAGCCTTGAACAGCCAGGCCGTTTGAATATTTTCGTCAAAAATGTTTTCTGTAGGGTAGTCGTCGATTCCCGGTTCAAAGCTAGTCTGTTCAAAGTTGCCGTGGATAGATGGTGCTGGCAGTTCCCTTAAGGTGCGAGAAGGCTTGTGCAAAAGCATTAGCGCAATGAGAAGAATCATGATGAGCGGGAACAAAAGCAGGCAAGATACGACAAGCCTTTTTTGAATCGGCAAAAGCTTTAGAACGTTCTCGGCAAGTTTTTGCGGTTGAGAAAGCAGGGTCCTGTTGCGAATCTTGCTTGCCTGGCTTTTGCGCGTAGCTTCTCTTGCCTTGTTGAATGCGTCATCGAAGCCGTCAAGGAAATCTTCCATGTTCTTGAAACGGTCTTCAGGCTTTTTTTGCAGGCACTTCAAAATGAATTTTGAAATGCTTGCCGGAGTACCAGGGCGGAATGTTTCAGGTGCAGGCGGCTGTTCCTGAACATGCTTCATTGCAATTTCAATAGGTTTGGAACCTGTGAAGGGCAGCTGGCCGCAAGTCATTTCGTAAAGAATGACGCCAAGGCTGTAAATATCGGATTGCTCGCCGACGGTATCGCCTCGACATTGCTCTGGGGACATGTATTCTGGCGTTCCCATGGTCATGCCGGTCATGGTCAGGCGTTCCTGTTCCTTTTCGCGAACGTATGAAATGCCAAAGTCCATCAGGTACACGCGGTTGTCGTGCGTCAGCATGATGTTGGATGGCTTTACATCGCGGTGAACGATTCCCTTGGAGTGCGCGAATAAAAGGGCGCGGGCAATTTGCTTTGCAATAAGCTCGATAGCGCTAAAGTCCAGCTTGCTCTTGTTGCGTAAAACGTCGGAAAGGGCCTTGCCTTCGACATACGTCATGGCAATGAAGAGTTCCTTCTTGTGTTCACCAAAGTCAAAGACATGGACTATGTTCTGGTGGTCGAGCTCCTTCATTGCCTGGGCTTCGAGCTTGAACCTTGAAATGGATTCCTGGTTCGATGTAGATTCCAGGACCTTGAGTGCCACGATTCGATCAAGGCGGATATCCTTTGCCTTGTACACATGACCCATGCCTCCTTGACCGAGTACGCCAAGAAGTTCGTAGTTCTCACTGAATGGACGTGGAAAAGAAGAGTCTTGTGATTTTGCTTTCAATGTCATTTTGCTTTACCGAATCGTTTAAGAGTGCGCAATGCAACAATATAGAATAAGACTGAAATTATGACAGGAATTATTAGTTCCAGACAGCTTGGAATTTTACCAATGAACATGCTTTTTAGGGCTTCCAAGTTGTATTTTGCCGCAATAATGCTAGAGGCAAATCGCCCAATGGCACGCATTTGGTCTACTGGTACAAGCGCTCCTGCAAGGGCAACTTGAGGAATGATCAAAAGAGGCAGCATGGCGTTTGCCTGTCCCGGATTTCTTGAATGCGTGCTTACGAAAAAACCAAGGGCAGCAGCAGGCAATACCGATGTAAGAATCGCAATGGAAAGTGGAAAAATGCTTGGCGAAATCGGTAGTACCGCTGCAAGAAAGCAATAGCAGATTGAAGTTTCAAGGAACGAGAACAGTGTTACGAAAATAAGCTTTGATGATAAAATTGCAAATGGCGAGGAGCCTTTGCGGATTTCGTGCCTTAGAATCTTTCGCTCCTGTACAATGCCGCGAATTGAAAGTGACAGTGCGAACCAGTTTGCTGAAAGCACAAGGGCAAAGGCCGCTATCCAAAGAGAAGACTTTGCTGAAAATGTTTGTGAAAACAGAAAGCCGATGATGAGCGGCTGGGCGATAAGCGCTGTGATTTTCCCCTTGTCCCTAAAATATTGCTTCGAAAGCAACTGGATATAGAGCTTGAATTGCGATTGCTTCAGGCTTTTCGGAAAAACAGTTTGCGCAGGAATTTCATCTTCTTCGGCAATGCGCTTTCGAAGTTCGGAGGTCTCCCATTGCGAAGTCGAATTTTCCTTGAGCTTCCATATTGCCTTTTCGGCAGATTCCGTTTCAAAGTACATGGCCGCTTCTTGTGGGGAACCGTAAAAAGCTTCGCCGCCGTCGTGGATAATCAGCACCTTGTTTGCAATGTCAAGAGCTTCGTAGCCGTGAGTTGTAAGGATTACTGTATATCCAAGGATTGAAAGCTTGCGCAAGTGGTGGCAAAGAATGCGTACGTTGACCGGGTCAAGGCCAGAAAGAGGCTCGTCAAGCAGAATCAAACCTGGAGACCCGATAAGCTCGGCAGCTAGTGCAACTCGTCTTTTTTCACCGCCGGAAAGTGTCGAAATTTTGCTGTCGGCAAGGCGGTTTAGGGCTAGTAAATCCAAAAAATCTTTTTTGCGGTTTTCGCGCTCTTCCCTGGAGGTGTCCTTGGGCAGAGTAATGCCTGCCGCCATCATGAGCGTTTCGTTTACAGTAAGGTCTTCGCGAAGCTCAGGCTCTTGCGCAAGGAACGCAGTGTACTTTTGAATGTCCGGATTTCGATGAGGAATGCCGTTCAAGAGTACCTTTGCATTTTCTGACGTGTTAAGGTGGCCAAGAAGCAGCCTTAACAGTGAACTTTTACCCTGGCCAGATCTTCCGATGACCGCAAGGATTTGCCCTGCAGGCAGAGAAAAATTTATGTGCCTGAGTAATTGCTTTTTGCCGGCGAACGCATCGACGTTTTTTAGCTGCACCGAAAATCCGGGCCTGTTCTTTCGTAAAAAGAATTGCCCGTTCTGCATTTCGAGGGAACACCACGGAAGAGAAAATCTTTCTGATTCCTTGATAGTTATTTCCTTGAAAGTCTTGCCGCTTGCGCTTCGAACGTTCTTTTCAAAAAGAATGGTGACCTTGCCCTTTTCGCGCTTGACTTTTGCAAGAGTCGCTGGGCATGTCGGGTGGTTTATTATGGCGTCCTTTGCGGGAGCCTTGCGCCCGATGATTGTCCACTTGCCTTCTGGTAGGGTCAATGGCGATTCGGAATCAGCATCAAGCACCATTAGGCTTAGGGAATTGCCCTTGATGGTTACGCCCAGGCGTTCTGTGCCAAGCAAAAGCAGGTCATTGTCTTCAAGAATCTTTTTTTCGATTTGCTCGCCGTTGCATTCCGTGCCGCTAGATTCGCTTAAGTTTTCGTATAGAAATCCCTCTGGTGTCTTTGTGATGACACCATGCCTGTGCGATACGTACTTGCTATTTAGCCATAGCTTTGAATCGCGGTTACGCCCGATGGTAAAGGGCTCGTGAATAGGGACTTCTATGATGTTCATTGAAAGCTACTTAAGTTCCTTGATGCCCTTGTCAAAACGTCTTGCTGCTTCTTTCAAGGTATCGTCGCTTGCTGCGTAAGAGAAGCGAATGCAGTCATCCATGCCAAATGCGGCTCCTGGGACTATTGCAAGGCCGACGCTTTCAAGCAGGTAGGTGCAAAGGTCGATAGAACCCGTAATAGCCTTGCCCTCTGGAGTGTGCTTGCCGTAAAGTTCGTTTACCGGTATAAACAGGTAGAATGCGCCCTCTGGTGCGCGAAGTTTTTTGCCAAGCGATTCTTCGAGCATGCCCTTGAGCAAGTCCTGACGGGTCTTGAACAAGTCGCGCATTTTCAAAACGCATTCGTTGCCGTTTTCGACTGCGGCAAGGGCTGCGTACTGTGCCGGAGTAGACGGGTGGTGGATTGCCTGGCTCTGCACCTTTGATATCATTTTTGCAATGGCTTCTGGAGCTGCATTATAGCCGATTCGCCAACCGGTCATGCAATGGGATTTTGAAAAACCGTTAATGATGATTGTGCGTTCGTACATCCCTGGGAAGCTTGCTGCAGAAACAAACTTTGTACCGTAGGTAAAGTGCTCGTAGATTTCGTCGGAAACGCAGTACAGGTCGTTTTCGACAATGACCTTTGCAAGGGCTTCCATTTCGCCCGGCTCGTAAACAGCACCGCTTGGGTTGCACGGGTTGTTGAATACGACAACTTTGGTCTTTGGTGTAATTGCGTCCTTAAGGTCCTGAACGGTCATTTTAAAGCCGTTTTCGACCGTGGTCTTTACAAATACAGGAACGCCGCCAAACCAACGGACAAGTTCCGGGTATGTAACCCAGTACGGAGCCGGAATGATGACTTCATCGCCTGGATTTATTAGTGCTGCAAAGGAATTGAATACGGCGTGCTTTGCGCCGCTTGTAAGCACAATCTGGCTTGCATTGTAGTTCAAGCCATTTTCATCCTTGAGCTTTTTGCAGACTGCTTCACGAACATTTTGCAAACCGACCGGAGCTACGTAACGAGTCTTGTTTTCTGTGATTGCCGCAATGCCTGCCTGCTTGATAGCGTCTGGAGTCGGCAAGTCCGGTTCGCCAGCACCAAGGGAAACAATGTCTTTGCCTTCTGCCTTGAGTTGCTTTGCTAAAGTGTCTATTGCAACGGTCATTGAAGGTGCAATGTCTTCGGTTCTTTTAGAAAGAGATTTCATATTACGTTTTTCCCTTTGATTTGCGCAGACGGTATGCGTCCAGTACTGCAGCAGAAAGTGGAGATATAAAGAAGTTTGCAAAAATTATCAGCACGATGCCAATGAGCGAAATTTGGCCAAAGCTTTTTAGCCCTTGATGGCTTGATGCAAGCAAGCTAATCGCACCGACGAGTGTTGCTACCTGGGAAATAAAAATGCTTTTGCCATTTTGACGCAGTATGCTTATGGAACTCCCTTCGCGCTTTGTAAGGTAGTGGTTCCAGAAGTGAATGGATCCGTCAATGGAAAGGCCGACGAGTAGCGGGAACGCCATGCAACTGTAAAGGTTGAGCTCTATGCCGAAAATATTTAGGCTCGAAAGTATCCAGATAAATGCTGCTGCCGGAGGAATCAATGCAAATGCGGAGTAGCTTAGCTTGTTGTAGTGCAAAAGCAAGATTAGGAACAGTACGGCTGCACAGAACCAGATGGACTTGTAGAGATTCCTTAAAATATTGTCAAGGAATTCGGCGCGAACGAGAGCCACTCCGATTGTCGGGTAATTGTTTTCGTCATCCAGAATTTTGATATCCTTTGAAATACGCCTGCAGGCGCGCCCGTCGTCTGCAGATATTGCCGGGAGAATGGTTGCAAGCATTGCGTTTGGCCTTTGCAGTTTCAAGAGCTTTTTTGAAGATGCCGGGAGCAATTCTTCCGTGATTTCAGAGACATCTAAATTTTGCCTTAAAAAGTTTACTGCAATGGAATCCTTGCCATGCAAGTTTTCGAAAAGCGGTGATTCGAGTTCCTTTTGAATGTTCTTGATTACTTGTAGCTTGTAATGCTGGTTTGTTGGCAGCATGTTCCCTAGCGTGTAAATTTTTGCAATGGAGCTGAACTTGCCTTTTTGCTTGCCTTCCGTAAATTCCTGAAGGTAGTTTTCAAGTTCGTCCTGGTTCGGGAAGCTGATGATTACCGGGTCCCTGAAATCTGCCCCCGTGGTTGCTACAAGGGAATCTGCGTGGGAGGCCGTGGCTAGTTCTACGCTGCTGAAACTGTAATTGTAATCTGGGACTATACCCTTGATTACGAGTGCTATGGTAATTACGATCAGCAGAATAGAAAATGCGTTGCGGTAGCGAAACGGCTTTACCTCGTTCCTGTTTATGGTTTCTGGCTTGATTTTACCGATAATCTTGAAAGGTCTTCTTTTTTGAACTACGCGAAGCAGTGCCGGTGTGAATGACCCGCAAAGGAACCAATTCAACACTGCGCCAATCGCGCCAAGGTATGCAAGCTCGTGAGCGCCCTGCATTGGAATGAAGAGCAGGGAAAGGAATATGGCAGCGACAACTGCCGTAGACACTGCAGCGACTGGGCCAATGCCAAGTATCGCGCTCTCTAAACTTAAATCGGGGTTTAGGCCCTTTCTTCGTTCCTCGTTGTACCTGCTAAAAATGTGGGTCACCTGTTGGGCGGCAAGGCCTGGCAGCAAAATGACTATAAGCATTGAAAATAGGCAGACCCTTCCGTACAGGAAGTACGAAAGCCCAAGAGTCCAGTAGGTTGAAAGCGCTATTGGAAGACCGGCCGGAATAATGAGCTGCGGCTGTCTGAAGAACGCTATAAAAAGCAGTATGAAGAAAATCCCGGCCATGAGCCAGCCGGCCTGTTTTGCCTTTGGTAGCAGTTCCCTGCCGGTTTGCACAATCTGTTGGATTTTGCCAGTGTATACAACCTTGACTGTTGGCGGAATTATTGGCTCTACATGCCCCTTTACAAGGGATATGAAATTCCTTGCAGAGTCTAGGGAAGTAATCTGGTTGCTTGGAAATACGTCAATAACCCTGACTGTCCCATTTTCGTTTTGAAAAATGTCTGAAATTTTTTGAGCGTTTCGCTTTTCGAAATCTTCATAGTGCAATGAAACCGGCTGCTCCGTCGGGGTGTCTAGCTGAACGATTAGCGGATTCTGTTTGGCGATCGCTTCGCCTTTTGCCTTTACGAGTCTTTCATAAATTTGTGAAAGTTCTTCGCTTGGCAAAAATAAAATCTTGTTCTTTTCGTAAAATTCTACATCGACTTCGTAGGCTGCAAGTAGAACTTCTGGCAGCTTTTCGAGGCGCTCCGCTATTTGCGAGGCTACCTGCCTGTTCTCTGCCGAGTCAGGTCCTTCAAGAACAAGGGATAGTATGCTGATTTCATCTAGTTTCTTTTGAAGGTCTGTTTGCTTTGCGTTTACTCCAAGCATGTCTGCAATTTGCAGTTCCCAGCGCAAGTGGGTGACCGGGTAAATGCAAAGCAGTGAAATTACAATGGTAAACAAAAACACCAGCTTGTGATGTCGGCTTATTTCTCGCAATACTCGTGCAAACAGGGAAAACATGGTGTAAATTTAGTTAATGGTAGGTTGCATATTTTTTCATTCCACGATAAGATTGCCTGTTTCTCAGTTCGACCTGTTGATTGCAAATAACTAAAAAGAATTTAATTTGTATAAAATATTTCTAAAAATTTCATTTGCCCTGAAAATCGGCAAAGAATGCGGAAGTGCCCCTTTTTTGTTACAATTAACTTATTAAAATTGTAGCATGAATATCCTTATCTACTTTCTCTTTGCGCTTTCGGGCTTTGCCGGCCTTATTTATGAAGGTTCCTGGGCCCGTTACCTAAAACTCTTTTTAGGCCATTCGAGCTATGGGCAGGTTTTGACCCTTTGCATTTACATGGGTGGCCTTGCTATAGGTAGCTTTGTCGCAGGTAAGCTTGTTGAGAAAGTGAAAAGGCCGCTTTTAGGCTATGCCGCCGTGGAACTTGCCATTGGCATTGGCGGAGTCGCTTACCACCCGATGTATAACTGGCTTACGGGCTTTTTCTTTGATTCTGAATTTACAGCGAACCTTTCTTCGCGAGGTGCTGAAATTGTAAAGGTTATTCTTGCAACCGGCAGTACGCTCCCGATTGCGATTGCTGTCGGCATGACCTTCCCGTTCATTGCCGCTGGCCTTATGCGTAAGAGCGGAGCCGAGGTTTCGCTCCCGATGCTTTATTTTACGAACAGCCTTGGTTCTGCAATCGGCATTCTAGCAACGAGCTACCTGCTTATTCCAGAAGTCGGTAACCATGCGACACTTTGCGTTGCGGCGACTATCAACTTTTTGCTTGCAGCTGTCTTTGGCTTTATTGGCTTTGCCACTTCTCCTGTTGCAAAGGCTTCCACAACCGAAGAAGACCCGAACGAAGACTATGTTGCAAAGCATAACTTGCCGATGCCGCACAAGACAACCTGGCTTTGGATTGCGGCGATTACAGGCCTTACTTCCTTTGTCTATGAAATTGTCTGGACACGCCTTTTGAGCCTGCTCATGGGTTCTTCGAGCCATAGCTTTGACCAGATGCTTTCTGCGTTTATCCTTGGCCTTGCCGTAGGCAGCGCCGTAAGCGGCAAGCTCTTGAAAAGGGATAGCTTGGTTGTTCTTTCGCTTGCCCAGATTTTCATGGCGTTCTTTGCTCTTTGCACATTGTATTTCCATGAGCCTTTCTGGGCCATGATGAACGAGGCGAACCAGATTTTTAACCCGACAAAGGACGGTTACATTTGCTGGAGCTTGTTCAAGTATGCGCTTTCGCTTTTGTGGATGGTTCCGACAAGCTTCTTTGCCGGCATGACGCTTCCGCTCATTACCTTGATCCTTACGCGCGCTTTCAAGAGCGAAGCCCCGATTGGCAAGGTATATGGCTGGAATACCCTCGGCTCCATTATCGGTTCTGCTGGCGGTGGACTTTTGCTCTTGCCGATACTGCAGTTGAAGGGCGCGCTTGTTTTTGCTGCCGTTCTTGACTTTGCCATTGGCTTTGTTCTGCTTGCAATTTACCGTAAAAAGTTCCGCTATAACGTGATGTTCTACGTTGTGACGGCGATAATGATTTTGCCTGCAATATTTATAAAGTTCGACCCGTCGCTTATTACTTCTGGTGCGTTCCGTGCATACAAGAACTTGCATCCGAACGAAAAAATTCGTGTGATTGACGGTAAGACCGCAACGATCAGTTTCCATGAATCCCCGGTACATTTTTACGTGAAAACAAACGGCAAGGCCGATGCCAGCATGAGCAAGGATCGAGAATCCCCGATTTCAAGTGACGAGCTTACGCAGGCCGCAACGGCATTTATGCCGATGGCTGTAATGGACAAACCTTATGATGCAGCGATGGTCGGCTTTGGTAGCGGCATGGGCGCGCATTACCTGCTTGCCGACCCGCTCCTTAAGGACTTTGACTGCGTAGAAATCGAAGAAGCCATGATGGACCTTGCAAAAGGATTCTATCCGTGGAACAATCGTGGCTACGACGATCCGAGAATCCATATCTTTATTGATGATGCGACTACGTTCTTCCACACGAACCGCCGTAAGTATGACATGATTATTAGCGTACCTTCGAACCCGTGGGTAAGTGGCGTGGCCGGCCTTTTTGCCCATGAATTCTATGCAAAGATGCGTCGTTACATGAAGCCGGGCGCTCTTTGGGTGCAGTGGATTCAGACATACGAATTTAATGATCTGATGTTCTTGAACATTTTGAAGGCCCTTGATAAGACCTTCCCGTATGTGTCGCTTTACAAGTCCACTGATGAACCGGACATTATCATGATTGCAAGTGACAAGCCTGTATACCAGAAGGGTATCGGTCGCTTTAGTACTGATACCGCTCTTGTGGCCGAGTTCAATCGTATTCATCGCGATCCTGAATTCTTTGGTGAAAGGAACTTCTTGTTTACTACAGGCATGGTGAAGTCCTTGCTTGAAGGCATTGAACCGAACAGCATCTTCGTGCCGATGGTCGATAACAAGGCTGAAGAAGCCCGCTTTGTGCATTCCGAAGCGCACATTGTGCAGATGTTTGATTCTTGTGAAGTTTGCTGGCAAGAATACTTGAGCCCAGAAGAGTTTGCACTCCGTCGCCCAGCCCGCGTAAATGCAATGCTCAAGGTAGACGCAGATGATTTCAAGAAGCAGGGCCTGCTTGCGTATGTTGCGAGCGCTTCTAAACTTGCCATTGCTGATTCTTTCAAACTTGCCGTTGCTGATTCTTCCAAACTTGCCGTTGCTGATTCTTCCAAATCAGTCATTGCGGATTCTTCTAAACTTGTCATTGCGAGCGAAGCGAAGCAATCTAGTGCAGTGTCTGCAGTAACCCAGCCTGCAACAGACAGCCGACAACTTATTGAAAATTCTAGGGCTTTCCAGACATTCCGTGAAGAATATGCAACCTGGATAGCAAATGTCCCGATGGAAGCCCGTGATACAAATGAAGTATACGTTCGTGTTCGCGAAGCTGTTGAAAAGAACGCTCTTCCTGAATCCTTTGCCGATGAATTCCGCATTATGGAAGCGGCCCGTGCAAAGGACTATGCGCATGGGGCAGAACTCATCGCCGATTTCTTTGACAAGTACGAAATCAAGGACATGGGAATGTTCTTCCTTCGCAACTGCGTCTTGATTGCGCTGCTTGCTGGCGAACCGGACCTGGCTGAAATTATCTATAAAGATGCTGTCGTAAAGAACGATGAATTCTTTGCTGTTGAAAAACGCCTTATGGAACGAGAAATCCAGAAGCTCCGCAGGTCAAGAAAATAAAAAGTTTTCTGGCTGATCGCTGGAATGTTGTTTGTGGGTATGCATGGGTAAGCAAAATACGAACTTGTTTAAGTTTATTGCAATATGGCTTATGGCCTGTTGCAGTGTTTTGCTTGCCGAAGAGTCTTCAAAAGAGGTTTTGGACTCCTTGCAAATTCAGGATTCCTTGACAACGGTTGCCGATACATTGCAAAAAGATTCTTCAACAGAAACTGCATCTTCAGAAGAAAAAACTTCTAAAGTTGGCTTTATACGCTGGCTTGCTGGGCTCCCTTTGGAATATGTCGTTTACCCTGTGTTTTCTGGCATTGTGTACCCATTTTCAGAGCCTTTAAAATATGCGTTTGACAATGGCGTAATCGACAAGGGCATTGAAATTTTCACGTTTGGTGAAGAAAAAAATGTCATGGTCTACCCGACAATGAACTTGAAGCCGGGAACTTCTACGATGCTTGGCTTTACATACCGCCATTCGCGCCTTGCCCTAGACAGGGACTACCTTGTTGTGACAAGCGGTCTTTACGCAAATAGCGATGTGGATTATGTGTTCCGCTACAATTTGAAGAAAATGCTAGATGGCAACACCTTTTTGGCGTTTGTGCATTCCGCATCTTTTAATAGAGATGGCAACTTTGTTTTGCTTGGGACTAATGAAGCTTATTTCCAGGCAGATACGATGTGGCGCTTTGAGGCTAAGATAGGGCATCCGTTGCCATTCCCAAATACAAGCCTTCAATATTCTACGGCGGCCCGCATTCGCCATTTGGATTTGCCGGATCGAGCAGACGACATTATCGATGATGAGTTCCATGCACGGCTTGCAGAACGCGGCGTTTACCAGGATTACAACTACTTTCCTCAAAAGTTGACGTTCTCCTACACGGGGGCGGAATCCCCGTTCGTGCCTACTTCTGGCATCAACTTTTATGCCACGCTGGAATATGCGCATGTTACAGATTACAAGCATATCCCGGAAGGCTTTGGCTGGCTGACATCTGAAAAAAATCACGATTACATGTCGTTAGAATTGGTGTTCCAGCGCTTTATGTATTTTGGTTCAATGGGGAAGTCTTACCAGTTTACAAGATCTGAGGCCCGCGCCCGTCGCCGTGAATATTCAAGCCTGTTTGGTGGTGATATCTTGAAAATTTGGGATCCAAACAAAATCACTTCCTGGATTTTGGATCGAAGGGTGCTTGCCATGCAGATACGCTACATTCGCTCATGGGAAATGGAAGAGGGCGGCATGCCACTAACGAACTATTCAAAGTTGAATGACCAGTTTCCGTTGCGTGGCTATGGTGATATGTGGACTTCTTCTTCTATGCTTGGCGTTTCATGGGAATACCGCTGGCCGGTTGATTACTACGTAGATGGCATTGCCTTCACGGAATATGCGGTATTTGCCGATGAACGCGGCGATTGGAAAATTCCTGACAACTTTAGGAATTCATGGGGCTTTGGCGTTCGTGTAAGAACTCCTGACATGTACTTCTTTAGGTTGCAGCTTGGCTTCCATGGCTTGCATGGCATCCATTTCGTGATGACGATTTCTCCGGAATTCCAATAAACTACAGTTCCAATTCACCTTGTAGTGCGTTGCGTGCAATGAAGCTCTTGGGAACTGTCTTTCCGAGCTTGCGGTAGGAATTGCTTGTAGCGATTCTTCCACGAGGCGAACGCGACATAAACCCTTTTCTGATAAGGTACGGCTCGTACACTTCTTCGAGTGTGTCCGGTTCTTCGCCAAGGGCTGCTCCAAGCGTATTCAGGCCGACTGGGCCCCCGTCAAAGTTGTCAATAATCATGGCAAGAATCTTGCGGTCCATCGGGTCTAAACCATCTTCATCGATGCCAAGCATTTGCAAGGTCTTTTCTGCAACGGCATTGTCTATTACGCCATTGCCTCGAACTTGAGCAACGTCGCGACAGCGCCTAAGAACTCTATTGGCCACACGTGGCGTACCCCTGCAACGCGAACTGAGTGAGGCTGCGGCTTGTTCCGTAATTTTCACGTTCAAGATCGTGGCGCTTCGCATCAATATTTTTTGAATGTCTGTATCATCGTAAAGTTCAAGCCTGTATTGCAAGCCAAAACGGTCTCGCATTGGCCCCGAAAGCATGCCGCTGCGGGTTGTTGCGCCTACAAGCGTAAAAGGCCGAAGTGGCAGGTTCACTGTACGCGCCGCAGGGCCCGAATCAAGCATGATGTCGAGCCTGAAATCTTCCATGGCAGGGTAGAGGTATTCTTCGATAACTCTGCTCATGCGGTGGATTTCGTCAATAAAAAGAATGTCGTTTGGCTGCAAGCTTGTTAAAAGGCCTGCTAGGTCGCTTGCCTTTTCAAGGATCGGGCCGCTTGTTACGTGCAACTGCACTCCCATCTCTTTAGCTATGATGGACGACAGGGTCGTTTTGCCAAGGCCTGGAGGACCTGCAAAAAGGCAATGGTCGAGAGGCTCGCCGCGGTGCTTTGCCGCTTCGATTGCAATCTGCAAAGATTCCTTGATACTTTCTTGGCCGGTGAATTCGGCAAGTGTGTTTGGGCGCAAATTGCGCTCAAGTTCGGACTCTTCGCCGTTTGCTTCTGGAGAAATAAACCTGTCGGACATGCAATATACCTTGTGATTTTACGGGACCTGCCTATAATATAAAAAAAACGAATACTAAATAGTGCTCATTTGTGTAAAATAATTGGAGGTGGGTTAGAGCTGTGAAAAAGCGTCTTGAAACAAGCTTTCTTTATCGATACATTCGTTGAAGTTCCAACTAGAAATATCACCTTGGAATTTTGAATTGTAGAACATGCCTGCCATATCCGTCACGTTGCTCACGTTCCACAGGCT
>DCGZ01000126.1 GCA_002314675.1 Fibrobacter sp. UBA1765
TCTCTGAAAAGAGGTCCTTTTTTGTATTCTCTTAAAATTCCCCTCCCCAAAACACAATTCACCATTATTCTAAATTTGTTTCGACACAAGTTTACCATTTGGGGGTGACGTGCTTACACAATATTCCAAAGCCATTTTATTTTCTATCGGCTTAATCGCCTCAGTAGTCTTCATTGCCTGTGGCGACGACGACAGTTCCGGAACAAGGAATATTCTCGACGATGTCTGGGTACTCTCTTCCGAGAGCGATGACGATAATTCATCCAGCTCCCTTGCAGGCTCCAGCGATACAGACGAAGACAAATCAAGTTCATCCACCGAAGCCAACAGCAGCGCCAAAGATACACAGAGCTCCTCTGCGGCCGAAAGCTCAGGCTCGTCTTCTGCAGCCGATAGCGCAAGTTCCTCTTCCGTTGCAGACAGCGCCTCTTCATCTAGCATGCAGAGCAGCTCCTCCTCAAAGATCGAAAGACCGGAGTTCACCGAAGTCTCGGGAATCTTCATCAGAAAAGATACGGTTTCCGGCGGCTACCCCAAACATGTCTACAAGACGGTCCAAATCGGCAACAAGATCTGGCTGGCCGAAAACGTACAAAGCGAAGCCAACAGCAGCATGACCAAGTGCTACAACGATAGCGCCAGCTACTGCACCACAATGGGGCGCCTCTACAGGACCGATGCCGTGGGCTGCCCAGACGACTTCAAAATCCCAACCCAGGCAGACTGGGAAAACTTATTCGCAATCGTTAAAGACATGAAGTCTCTGCGTGCCAAGGATTCCTGGGACACCGACGAGAAAAATGCAGGTACCGACGATTACGGATTCGGACTTCTGGCCTCTGGCTCCTGCGACCTCGACACCTGTACCGGCATGCACAAGGAAACCCGCCTCTGGACCTCAGATCCATACGGACATTACCTCATTACAGCCAACAGCAGTACGCCCGTATTCAACAAGGGCTATAACATGTCAAGATACGTAGCCGCACGTTGTGTCAAAGACGCGATGGATCTCTACAGCATTCAGGACCTCCCTGAAAAATGTTCTTACAAGGATAGACGTTCCATTAGAGACTCCCTGTATTATGAATGCTACGACGGCGAATGGAGACAGAGTACAGACAGCTCCCCCAAGGAATGCTCCGAAAAACAGGAAGGCCTTACCGTCGTTTACTACGGTACAGAGTACAACTGCCGTTCAACAAAGTGGAAATCCGTCAGCAATGTCGACAAAGAGCTCGGATATTGCACAAAGGCAAAGCAAGGGGACACCGCAACCTATAAGTCCACCCTGTACGTCTGCGACACCCTGAGCTGGAGAACCACCGTCATTTCAGATGTTTACGGAGCATGCGTACAGGTTGAAAGAGACTCCATCGTTAAATTCAATGGCAAGCAATACGTGTGTCTAGATTCTAACTGGAGACTGGCCAACAGCAACGAAATCAAGTACGGCGTTTGCACAAACGATCTGGCCGGAATATTTGCCGACGAAGAGGTAGCCCTCGTTTGCAAAAAACACTCCTGGACAACACCAACAAAGCTGGACTATCTAGGCGTCTGCAACGCAAAGGAAACCGGAACCATCAGGGAATATTCAAATTCCACTTATATTTGCAAGGACTCTGTATGGGTGGTGGCGTCAGTTCTCGAATCCCATTATGGCCTATGCACTGCCGCACTCGAAGGCACCATCATGGACAGCATGTTTATTTGTAAAAGTTCCGCCTGGGATGTTGCAACTGTATATGAACTCCTCGGAACTTGCCAAAAAAGCAACGCATACGAAATGAAAGAATTCAAGGATAGTCACTACATCTGCAAGGACGGCTCATGGAAATCCCCCACTTCGTATGAAATAAAGTACGGTGCATGCTATTCAGCCACAGAGGGTACTGTAAAAGACAACTACGTCTGTAAAAACGGAAAGTGGACCGAGGCAGGCGTGGATGAACTTCTTGGACAATGCAATTCCAAAAGAGACAAGGAACTGGGAAAATACGATGGCAGAACCTACATTTGCAAAAACGATACATGGACCTTGGCTACGGCCGTGGAAATTGCAGGCTATTGCACAACCGATAAGGAAAATCTGATTGTCGACGACACCTATGTCTGCCAAAGCCAAAAATGGCGAAAAATGTATGACTCAGAAAGCGATGTGGGAAAATTCTGTACTAAGGCCAATGCGGGCGATACGGCCACGTACAAATACAGCTCCGCCTATCGTTACGGATGTAACGGAACTAATTGGAAGAAAATATCCGATATCAGCTACCATATGGGCCTATGCAACTCTGACAGTACCGACGTATACAAAGTTTATAACGATTCAATTTACAAATGCCAAAGCTATTCCGCCGAATGGCAAAATTCCGGGGTAAACGCAATTCTAGGCTATTGTCGGTACGAGGACAATCGTTACGTTGTAAAAACCTACAAGGGAGTAACTTACAAGTGTACGCCCACCACATCCAACTTATCCAACTACAAGTGGATTACTCCTCAAGAGGATATTGATATAGCACTCGGATTCTGCCACTTGGGCAATGTTGGAGAATATAAATCCTTTAGAGACACTCTGCGAATATGCAGGTTAGCTCATTATGATGAACCCGAATGGCAAATTGCAATGAAGTACAACTACCTGTACGACTGTTCCGACGAAACCATTAATCAAACTAAGGAATTTTATGGTCAGGAATACGTGTGTCTTGACGACGGATGGGCACCTTCATACGGATCCTATACGGACACCCGAAATAACATGACTTACAGGACTATCAATATTTACGGCACTACATGGATGGTGGACAATCTGAATTACCCCACCGACAACAGTTCCTGTTATTACGATACCGAATCAAACTGCGACGAGTACGGACGCCTTTACACCTGGGACGACGCCATGAGCGCCTGCCCCGATGGCTGGCACCTGCCCAAATACGACTACGCCCTTTACTACTTCTCATATGTGTTAACATCAAGGGATAATACCTGGCAAACACAGAACAGCAACATCACCTACTCCGACCTTGAGATGAAGGCTGCCGGATGGCAAATGAACGGCAATTATGACTATCTCCATCGCATAGCAACGTTCTGGTATTCCGACGAATACGAATCGGGCCAAGCTTTTGGCGAATGCATTAACGAGGCTGGATCAGCCAGGGCCTGCCCCTCCAAGCAAATTGTTCCCGGCACAGAAGACAAAGAAATGTTCACCTACGCCAAGACAAACAAGCTGTCAGTCCGTTGCGTCAAGGAAACCCAAGTTAAATAAGCCCAAATAAGCAAAAAAGGAAGTCGTAAGACTTCCTTTTTTATACACTAAAAAATCCGTTACGCCATGGTATAAAAGGGCGATTCATCCTTGTCGCGGTATTCGTGTTTCTCGTAATAACCGATGAGAGTTCCGTCTTCATCGCGGAGGGCCACCATGTAGCCGTCCTTGTTCTGGGCGGGATTGAAAAAAGTGTGGACGCGGTTGTTGTTGGGACTCTCGGCGAACCAGGCGATGACCTTGCGAATCTTTTCCTGGGAATCCGGGTTGTGGCAATCCATAAGGCTACGGCCCACCAATGCGGCTCCCCCACGCTTGGCGTAACGTTCACAGGCAATGGGGTTCATGTACACAATCTTATGGTCCAAATCGCAAACAACAACGTTTGCGTTGTCCTGGTCGATGATCGATTTAAAAAGTTTGTTGAGCATGTTATCCAGCAATCATTGAATCAATGTCATCAAAGGCGTTCTGCAGAGCCTCTACATGATAGCGCTCATACATTCCGAAAACCCGATTAGTCAGTTTTTTTTCTTCAAGAATCGTAAGTATTTTATTTGCAGTAGTCTGCTTATAGGCGGCGTACTGTTCCATCAGAAAGCTGAAGAATTCCATCTCTTTCGTCATCAGTCTCTCCTGATATAAAGCGAATTTCTAGGATCGCCCGTAACAAGTTCCGATTCCCACATATCGAATATGCCCATGCAGCTGAAATCCCACATTTCCAGTTCAGGATTGCACAGCATTTCGTAAGTCTTGGACAAGAGGAACTTTTTGTAAGCTTCCATAATTGAGTAGCCATACTTTCGACTAATCATCATGGAAACTTCCTTGTCATAGTAGTCCAATACAAATGGCAAAACCTTATCCATGAGTTATAGCCTCAACGAATTCCAATTTGAGCAAAGATTTCTCAGTTCGGAAAACAAACTGATCGCAAAGCTTTTGCGGTAAAAGCCTTTTAATCGTTTCCTCTTCATCATAAATTTCAGCAAAGAAAAGCGAAATTACAGGCATGGTCTTATCGTTAGCCACAGGGCCAACAATAAAATCATAGTCATTTTCAAAATCAGAATTTTTGCGATTTGCTGCAACAAAACGCAACCACGATTTATCAGCCTTTTCAAACTTCAAACACTTCAAGGATTCCAAGTTGGCGTCATCAAATTCAAACACAAAAACCACTGGTGCGCCAGAATCCTTTCGCTTTGCAGTGAGTTCTGCCCAACGTTTTGCCTGTTCAAAGCTAGACGTTAAGTAAAAGCCTGTTCCAAAATCAAGTTTTCTATCAGAAACCAAAACTTTAGGCTCACGCACTACTACATTGCTACCATGATAAAGCTTCATAACTAAAAAGCAATTTAATTATTTTCCAAATAAATGTCCAACAGTAAAAAAGAAGGCCACCCTTGCGGGCGACCTTTTAAAAGTATGGGTAAGATAGAAGCCCCATTTTATTCCTCGGGATCAGTAGACTTTCGGGTTCTTCATATTCAGAATATAAAAAAGACGAGAGACAAAAAAAATCTCTCGTCTCTCGTCTATAGGACCGTAGGTCCGTTCTATCTACTAAACTAGCAACCGAGCTTTGCAGCCAGGTATGCTTCCA
>DCGZ01000064.1:0-1862 GCA_002314675.1 Fibrobacter sp. UBA1765
CATGACAGGAACCTTCGGAGATGTCAGTTCTCAACAGGCAGATGAAATATGCATACGCCTGTTACTCCCCGAACGATTAAAGGACCAATACTGTTTTAGAACAGCGACCGCATTACAGCAACTTGCATTTATCAAAAGCGAACGTATATGGCTGTGACAAAAGAACAAATTCAGGCCGCAATGGAACTTTTGACAACTATGGTTGTCGAGTCCATTTCCAAGGAAGACCATCTTGATGCAGCCGATGTTTTACCCGATTTTTTGAATTCCAAAACCGGGAAAATGCTCTTCGACGAAAGCCTCAAACTATGGTGCGAAGGGCCCTCGCACATCGAGGAGCTGTATAGAGCCGAGCTACAGAAGGCTCGCGATTAAAGAAAATTGGATAGTATACAAA
This sequence comes from Fibrobacter sp. UBA1765, assembly GCA_002314675.1. Lineage (GTDB taxonomy): Bacteria > Fibrobacterota > Fibrobacteria > Fibrobacterales > Fibrobacteraceae > UBA1765. Next base: position 398 of record DCGZ01000064.1, read on the forward strand.
CACTACCCAAAAGTGGGACCTACGGAGATTCCACAAATCATCAACTCTAGCCGATATTGAGCTGGAATTTTGAAGTCACGCCAGTAAACTGCTGAGTGAATACAGAAAACGGTCTGAAGGTCATTTTTTCTATATTATTTTTTATGAAAAAAATATTTGTGCTTGTTGCATTGGCATTCTTTGCATGTTCCGATGATTCCTCTAGCGAGGCTACAGTGAACGCTCCTTCAGGAGAAAATTCAGGTTCAGAATTATTTCAAAGTTCTTCTAGCATTATCGATACCTTTGTTGAATACGTAGAACCGCCAACACTATCTTGCGAAACTGTAGAAAGCATACCTCTAAATTCCGAAGAAGATACATCGTATTATTTCTATAGCTTTGCTTTTTATGGTGAAGATATGGTTGCCATACCTCCTCGCCTAAGTATGTATGGTTATTATGGTTATGATGACGCAGCTCCTATAGATACCTTCTACGTAAAAAAGAACGGTTCTATATTTTGGGAAAAACGAGCCGCCTTTGATCACTATTGGTACTATCCCAAGAATCATAAACTTTGTGTCGTTGGGAAAACCCTTGCCATTGTTAGGGCTAGTAATGGGGAAGATATAGAAATATGCCATTCAAACGACGCAATAAGCTGGACTTGTGATTCTCTTGCTGAAGAAACATTTTTGACTTGTGATGATAAATATTTTTATAAAGGCGAAAAAAAAAGTGGGACTTTAGCATATTCAGAAAATGCGATCGACTGGACTCCGATTGATTTTAAATTTGAAGCAGGAATTTTTTCACTGCACGAAACGTTTAGCAGTGATTCTGCTCGCATTATTGTTGTAGGCTATAATAGAGCCCCTGATTTAGAATGGCGTACGGCTCTTCTCCATTCTAAGGATATGATTTCTTGGGATACCACCGATATAATGTATGGCTTAGCTTGGGGTGCAGCACGCTTAGGCGACGTGTACGTCTTGGAAATCGGTACTGGAGGATTTGGGAAAATTTACTATTCGAAAGATTTGAAAAATTGGAATGCTGCGAATCAAGTAAATGGGAATTATCGGTCAAATACAGGAATTCACGAAACTTCGACGGCAGTGTCGAATGGAGTCATGGTTATTGTTGGAACTTATGGTTATATTCTTACTTCAAGAAATGGGAAGGACTTTAGAATGTATAAAGGCGCTTGTGGTAACGAAAAGGATTATTCAAGCGTTATAGCAGATTCATTTGGAAATTTTTATGCCCTGCATAGCTATCCTGGCAAATACGAAATTCTTCGCGTAGTAGAATAGACTGAACATTTCAAAAAACTACTTATGCCGAAACGTACTGGTGTAGCAGACTTGCCATTGCATACGGGGACTGTTCCCCGCTGGCTCGCAGATCGTATGCGAGACCTTGGCAGGCTCATTGCCGAATCCATCGTTGAAAATTACGGCAAGAGGGAATTCCTGGTTCG
>DCGZ01000064.1:1974-10338 GCA_002314675.1 Fibrobacter sp. UBA1765
ACGCATTGAAGCGTGGGCTGAACCCGATTGCAAAAGACCTTGGGATTTATGTATGCGGCGGCCGCGGAAAATTTTCTCGCGAAACTCCTACTGAACTATTGCAGATCGCAGATAAAACCGGTGTTGACGGGGATTACCTAAAGCGCACCAGCAGCCTTTGCGCCAAGGTAGACAACACCGCCGTACAGGATGGGTTCCAGCTTTACCAGCACAATTTTATCGTGACCGATGAAGGCGACTGGGCGGTGGTTCAGCAAGGCATGAATACGGACGCTCGCGCCGCCAGGCGTTACCACTGGTGTTCTGCGAACTTACGCGATTTTGTAGAAGAGCCTCACGCAGGTATCGTTGGAGAAAACCGAGGTCAAATTCTAAACTTGACGCATCAAGACGCGCGCAGTACACGCAGTTCCATTCTGGAACTCACTCATGAAAATCCAGATAGAATGATGCGGGAAATTCACCAGATTGTAAACCCAGGCTCCTCTGTAATCGTTTCGCAGCAACTGGATTTGTTTGGTTCGCCAGAACCTGCAAAAAGCGTTTCCAGCAGTTTGCCGCAATGGCCACAAGGCATAATTATCGGGCCCGACGGCACGCCAATTCGCGCGGGAATGCGAGACCCCATCATCGCAAATTCCAACCGCGACTGCGTTATGCCTAGCCGTCATGAAGTTCGCGCCGAAGATGTAGACTTAAAACGCCTTGGAGCCGTTCTTGCAACAGCCTATGAATCAGATTCCAAGGATTTTGAAAGCCTCTTGCTTACGCCAGGGCTTGGGCCACGCACTTTACAGTCCCTGACGCTGGTCAGCGAAGTTATCAACGGGACACCGTCACGATTCAGGGACCCAGCCCGTTATTCCTTTGCCCACGGCGGTAAAGACGGCCACCCGTTCCCTGTTCCTTGCAAAGTTTACGATGAATCCATTCGCGTTTTGAAAGGAGCCATCGAGCATGCAAAAATCGGTGACCGCGAAAAGATGGATTGCCTAAACCGCCTTCACGCAACGCAACTTGCCGTAGAGAAAAACTGTGAACCTCTCGCCGATTTCGACAAGACTATCGCATACGAAAAATCCCACTCCAAGGAGTGGGACGGAAGAACAGTTTAGTCCGAGTCCTTCACGCATCTAACAGACAACCAAAAATCCTTGTTGTACGGGTACACAGAAACATCGTTCCTGCCAGCCATCATGTGAATGCCGATCGCCTTTTTACTCGGTGCGGCGTTCTCGCCTTGTGCGGCATTCGACGAACTTGCGTCATCTTCCGTAGCGCTCCACAAGTACGCATACAACGTCTGGCGATCGAAGCGCCCGCGGTAATCACGGAAACCCGACGGCGTTCCGTTAAAACCATATTCATCAGTACCATTGCCGTAATGGCTCCAGCCTTCCGCAGATTTCAGCTTGACGGCGGCAGAGTCGCGACCACCCACAAAGTCTACAAGCTGCTTGAATTCTGCAGCTGTGGGCAAGTGCCAACCTGCAGGGCATACATTCTTCGCTACATCCCAAGTATAAAAACGACCATACTTACGGCAATCATAACCAAAGCGTGTGTAGCAAAAACTCTCTTCGCTGGCGTAACTTAGGTTTTCAGCCATCCAGACCTGCGAGCCAATTTTTACCGTTTTGTATTCCTGGCCATCACGAGAATCTTTTAAAACAGAAGACTCTTCAGCAAAAGAAAACGCCGTTAAAAGCATAATCAAGACAACAAAAAATTTCATTCGTTTTTACCATCGGCAGAACTTGCAATTTCAAAATGTTTTTTCATAAAACCTTAAAAAAATAGCCCCTAAAAAAGGGGCCTAATTTTAGGGCTGATTCTTTCTAGATCAGCTTTTCAACGCGGGCGCAAAGGCTTTCAGCTTCTTCTGCCGTCGGAGCTTCTGCAATCACGCGAATCACAGGTTCCGTGTTGCTTGCGCGAACATGCACCCAGGATTTGCCCTTACCGAGCCACAGGCCATCACGGGTATCTTCGCTCCAGCCCTCGAATTCTTTTTTAACGAGCGGAAGAATTTCTGTAACCTTCTTGTCTCCAAGTTCGAACTTTTTCTTTGGCATGGCGTAGCTCGGATTTTCCTTTACGAACTTTTCCGGGCCACCGTCGTGGTGAGCCATCCAGCTAAGCACAAGTGCAGCAGCCACAAGGGAATCGCGACCATAGTGGAGTGCCGGCAAGATCACGCCGCCGTTACCTTCGCCACCGATAACGCACTGCTTTTCGATCATCTGCAAGCTAACGTTGATTTCGCCAACCTTAGCACGGCTGAATTCGCAACCGTACTTTTCGGCAACATCCTCATTCATGCGGCTTGTAGAAAGGTTCACGCAAACAGGGCCCTTCTTTTGGCTCAACACTTCTTCAGTTGCGATTGCCAAGGTGTATTCTTCGCCGATGCTTTCGCCTTCGCCACTTACAAGGGCGCAACGGTCTGCATCCGGGTCAACGGCAAAGCCGACAGCGCAACCGTTTGCCTTTACGGCATTACGCAAGTCACCGAGGTTTTCAGGAATCGGTTCAGCGCCACGCGGGAACGTTCCATCCGGTTCGCAATGCACGCGAACCACTTCGCAACCGAGCTGTTCAAGCAGGCGTGGCACAATGTAAGAGCCTGCGCCATTTACTGCGTCAACAGCGACCTTGAACTTTTTCGCCTTGATAGCTTCTACGTCTACAAACGGAATCTTCAAGGTGCCATCAACATGCACGCCGTCTGCATCCTTCAAGAATTCATACTTGCCCATGCCGCGGTAATCAGGATAACTGAACTCGTTTGCGTCGGCAAGTTCAAAAAGCTTCTTTACGTCTTCTGGACCAAGGAAAAGTCCCTTGTTGTTGAGGAACTTGAGAGCGTTCCATTCGAGCGGATTGTGGCTTGCGGTAATAATGATGCCGGCATCGCACTTGAGTTCTGTAGTAAGAATTTCTACGGAAGGGGTAGTACTAAGGCCGACCTCGACAACGTCGACACCGCAAAGGCGGCAAAGGCCAGCGACAAAAGAGGAAATCGCATCGCCAGTCGGGCGGCTATCGCGACCGATAACAACTTTTTTTGCCTTTGTAATTTCAAGGAATGCACGAACGTGTGCAGCAAGTACAGGAGGCGTAAGGGTGTCGCCAACGATACCACGAATGCCAGAAACAGAACGCATCAACTTAGACATAAAATCTCCATTTTGCATGCAGCCAAAATCATGGTGCATAAATACAGGTTTAAAGTAGTAAAAAAGACATTGCAACTATTTTAAATGAACTACATTTACATTCGTATAACTCATCTTTTTATTCCTGTAATAACCGTAACCCTATTTTAAAATGAGACCAAGACAAGTAAAAAACTCAGCTTTTGTTGGCATATGGTGTGTCCTATTTTTGCTATTGCATTTACGATTGCACATAAGCACACCAGTTTCCATTATTCTTTCCGGAATTATAAGTTCCGCCTTGCCTTGCACACTCTACTACCTGCACCACAAAAAAGATAAAGACGGAATCATGTCAAAAGATGATCCGATGTCGCCTGCAGAAATGGCCTTTGAGCGTTACAATTACTCCATAAAGCATTTAAACGACCTTATAAACGAATACTCCTCTACTCTTAAAATTCGCGAATATTTCTCCAATCTCGGAAACACTCGCGAACAAATACAAAACCACCTGCGAATTCTCGTTTGCCACGATTTGTTAAATGTATCTGCGGCACTTGGGCATCCTTACAATAGCATGGAGTGTTTTGAAGCTGTGGGCATCTGGCACTTCTTGCTTACCTCGAAAATTGACGGCGTTACAAGAGAAGATGTGGTAAACCCGACATCAAAAGCAAAACGCATGTTCGAAGACGATGTGGAAAAGGCAATAAAATTAAACGAGCCAGACTTAATCGCATTCGGAACGCACTTGCAAAAAATTGATGTCAACATGCGCAAAAACTACATGTTGCACCTGTACGAATACGCAAGCGTTCTTGCAAACATCGACAAAAAATTAACGCCCGAAGAAATCAGTTTCTTGAACTCCTTCAAGCTGCTGCAGGTTTCCTCAAAAATTGACAACATGCCTCAAAGCATTTTGCATAAAGAGAGTTCAACAAAGAAACCTGAAATTGATTCAAGAAAACCAGAAGTGCAAAAGCCATTCCGCGGATCCGGGCCAAAGCACGGCAACATGCAAAATGCAAAGGCAACAACGGCAAGCTCTCCGCAAACTCAAAGCGAAGGCTCCCAAAAGCAATTGGAATCGCTCATTGGCCTTGCAAATGTCAAGAACGAAATCAAGTCGGTAAAGAATCTTATTTCGGTTCAGCAGGCACGCGTAGCAAAGGGCCTGCAGAGCGTACCCGTAAGCTACCACTATGTTTTCACAGGCAACCCCGGTACTGGTAAAACAACGGTCGCAAGAATTTTGGCAGACATCTACAAGGAGCTTGGCGTACTTGAAAAAGGGCATCTCGTAGAATGCGATCGCGCAGGGCTTGTCGCAGGTTACGTCGGCCAAACTGCAATACAGACAAACAAGAAGATTGACGAAGCCCTAGACGGCGTGTTATTCATTGATGAAGCTTACGCTCTTGCAAGCGATGACTTCGGCAAGGAGGCGATCAACACGTTGCTAAAGCGCATGGAAGATGACCGCAAGCGCCTTGTCGTAATCCTTGCAGGTTACACAAACGAAATGCAAAAGTTCATGGAAACAAACCCGGGCCTTCAATCTCGATTCAACCACTACATCGACTTCCCCGATTATTCAGCATCCGAACTTCTAGACATCTTTGCACGGCTTGCGGCAAAACAGGATTACACAATTTCAGAAGAATTGAAGACAAAGCTTTCAAGCCATTTGCAAACACTCTTGCAGTCAAAAAACGAAAACTTCGGCAACGCCCGCTATGTACGCAACCTGTTTGAAAAATCAATTATAAAACAGGCCAACCGACTGGCAACAAAAAACTTGAGCGAAGAAAACCTGACCTTGCTTACAACCGACGATCTTGCTATCTAGATTCAAGAACCTGGTTCAAGAAATCAAATGTCGCCTTGTACGCCGCTTCGCGAACCGGCTTCTTAGAAAGATACAAGTCGTGAATGCCGCCTTCAATAGCTACATCGGTAACACGCTTGCCAAGCCTTGCTCCGTACTTTTCAATATCTTCTACATTCAGCACTGCGTCGCAATTTCGAATATCGTCAATCCATTCATCCAAACCGCGTACACTACAAGAACTATGCATCACAAGTACCGGCGGAATAATGTCACGACCTTTTTGCAAACGGAACTGAGCAAGGTGAATTGCACGCACCCAGCCTAAATCTTGCGTAGGGCTAAGAAAAGATTTTTTCGTAGTATCAAAATCCCATTCACCGCGAGCACCCTTGTAAAGGCTTTCCCCGTAAAAAGGCTTATTAGAAGTCGGAACGCTAAAATCAGGCTTGCGATCGCCATACTTAGAAAGGAACGGCAACGCAAGCTTTACTAAAAGAGGATGAAAGTTAAATTCCAAAAACGGGCTGTTCAATACAATCGCAGCAAAGTCCTTTGCATTTTCACGGTCAACCGCATAAAGCGAAACAACAAGGCCACCTGTAGAATGCCCAAGCAAAACAACCGGCAAGTTTGTGGTTTCACGAATAATGGAAACTGCCGAATCCATTTCGGCATAGTATTCTGGAACATTGCGAAGCTTACCACGCTGCTCCCCAGGGATTATGGCACGGCCATTTGCATGCAAGTCCAGGGCAAAAAATTCATAGCCCGCAGAATCTGCACGGGCGGCAAGTTCACGCTGAAAAAAGTAGTCGTTAAAACCGTGAATATATAGAATCGCAGCCTTGCGCGGGGCTTCGCCCGGCTTGCGATGCACAAGAACCGCATTATACGATTTTTCGGTAGCTGTTACAGGAGTTTTTATCGAACATGTTTCAAAAGGTTCGCCAAGTTCCGTATCTACAACAAAAACCGGGGCCGCATAAGCAAACGACGCAACAAGACACAACAAAAAAGCTTTCCACACAGCGCTCATGCTTCAACTATAGCAAAGTTCTAGAATAAAGAGAACTCACAAATCAAATTACATGCTCTAATATAGAATGAAAATTCAATTTTCTATTAATCAAGGGAGCTTCGACAAACACCATAGTACTAATCGGAAATTTTAGGGCATTTTAGTACTACGCAATGCTTTAAAGAAAGCGTATTTCGCATGGATTGATAGTACCAAACTGGGAGTTTTAACTGCTTTAGTACCACGGCGCAATAAAAAAATCAAAAAAAAATGACCCGCCTTCGCGAGTCATTTTTTATACCCTGATTGGGTTTCAAAACGTCCCGGCTCCGCCTGGCCATTTTGAACCGCTTCGCTACCCCAATCGAAAAAGACTCAACCTTTCGGTTGAGTCTTTTTTATACCTCTTTTGACGGTTTTAAAACGAGCTCGCTTCGCGCCCTCGTTTTTGAACTGTTTCCGGTATAAAAAAAAATGACCCGCTTTCGCGAGTCATTTTTTATACCTCCAAGCGGTTTCGAACCGCTGTTGCGGGAATGAAAATCCCGAGTCCTGGGCCACTAGACGATGGAGGCGTTTTGGTAGAGCCAAATATAGTTAACTAGATGGTTTTGTAAAGGGGGAAGGTCGATTTTTTTTATTTTTTTTTCGTGGATCTTCAAAAATGGATAAAAAAGGCGCTCCTTGGCGGAATTTTGCGATTCCTGCCCCTGGCAATTTTTGCCAGCCTAGCCGATGCAGCTCTACTTTGGGGTATCCAATCCTTCATGGGAATCCTAGACCATAGCACTCCTTTCTCGCTAACAGAATGGGTGATACTCATGTCCGCCCTCACCGCCCTGCGCGCACTCTTCCTTCTGTTCAAGTTACGAACTTCAGAGTCTTTCCTTTTTCAGATCAGCGAAAGAATCCAGCTCTGGTTCTTACGCACTCTAAGAAACCTGTCCCCAAGGGTTTTCCACAAAAGCTCAGGAGATCATTTAGTAGAAAGCGCTTACGAATCCACCGTGGTCCTCCAGAACAATGGAACCGTAATCTTCCAGGCAATTCAAGCGATTTTGCAACTAGCCATTTTCTTACCTGTGTTACTATATATCTCCTGGCAACTAACCCTTTTCCTTTTTGTGATTATCGTTCCCATGGTTGCTTGGCTCTAGAGAAAAATCCACGCCTTGGGCCCCGTAGAAGAAGAAATCCTCAACGATCGCTCCCATTTTAGAAGCGACCTTAACGCATCACGGAAACTATACCGCAATTGGAGTTCCCAATACGAACGTTCTTCCATCACGCAGGACCTTCGTAAAAGCGTCAAAACATTAAGCGAGAAAGGCTGCCAATCCAGCATCCGTAAAAACAGCCTTTCCCTATCAACGGAATCAGTTTCCGTTCTAGCCATGATTCTTGTTTTGGCATTCTGTGCATTGCTCATTTCCAGAGGATGGATGGATGGCACAGGCCTAGTGCTTTTCTGTTCCGCAGTTCTCCTCAGTTACAAACCTGTAAAGGAATGCGCCAAAGTCATTCCCCAGTTTAGATCCGCAAGTAGTGCGTACAATATTCTGCAAGACTTCGGCAAATTGCCCACAAAGGAAAGCTTGCCGTCAGAACAAAGCGGCGACGATGTAGTAATCGAACACTTATCATTCCAATACGAGGGAAGCGAAACTCCAGTCTACTCCAATTTTAATCTAAAGCTAGATTGTAGCAAACCCGTTTTGCTAAGGGGCGCCAACGGCATCGGAAAATCAACTCTGTTACGACTGCTAGCCGGTCTGGAGGAATGGCAAAACAGCACGGCATCCGAACGCAGCACCCGGCAAAACGTTTTCTTTATCGCCCAGGATCTGGAATTACCGCCCCGTCACCTGCTAACAGACCTGCTGAAGGAAAACCGGCCGCCCATCAATCATTTTATTGATATCGCCAAAGCGGCCAAGCTTCTCGAGAAGGACGGCCTATCGGGCGGCGAACGTGCCCGAGTCGCACTTGTCTGGGCGTTGGCCAGCCATGCAAAAACGCTCCTGCTTGACGAACCCTTCGCCGCAGTATCTCTGATAGACCGGGAACCTCTCCTGCAAGAATTTTTGAAGGTCGCAGAAACGCTCCACAAGTGGGTCATTGTAGCAAGTCACGATTCCATCAGTAACGAACTGTCGGAAAAATTCATGATAGTGGATTAGAACCATGAGTAATTTGCTATATCGTTTCCGCGGTTGGATTTTGGGACTGACCGGGATTGCCCTGCTGGCGGTTCCAGGAGCATCACTTGACAATCGCGTATTGCCATCTGCCGTATGCGCTGGACTTCTCATTCTAGGTTCCGCAATACTCCGCATACAGGCCCGCCGTTC
>DCGZ01000047.1:0-12912 GCA_002314675.1 Fibrobacter sp. UBA1765
GGCTGAAGAACGTCGAAGAAGATGCGGCACCCACTCCTACTGCAGCAAGCACTTCCTACGCTCCCGTAGTCCTGTCCAAGAATCAGGCTGCTGAAGGCTCCCGCAAGGTGGACGCCCCCACTTCTTTGGGCGGTGACTCTACAAGCAAGGCTTCTGCTTCCAGCAATTCCAACTCCAGGAATGAATCTATCCGTATCGGCAGCAAGACTCTTGCCCAGATCCGTGCAGATTTTCCCATTCTTTCAAAGAAGATCAACGGTAATCCCCTGGTCTGGCTGGACAATGGTGCCACCACCCAGAGGCCCCAGCAGGTCATCGATCGTCTGAAGTACTACTACGAAAACGAAAACTCCAACGTCCATCGTGGCGCTCATACTCTTGCAGCCGCCTCTACCGACGCTTACGAGAACGCTCGCGGTATTGTACGTGACTTTATCGGCGCACCTTCTTCTGAAGAAATCGTCTTCGTTCGCGGCACTACCGAAGGTATCAACCTGGTAGCAAATGCTTACGTGAAGCCCACCCTAAAACCCGGTGACGAAATCATCGTCTCTATCCTGGAACACCACGCAAACATCGTTCCTTGGCAGCTCATCTGCGAAGAAACCGGTGCCGTGATCAAGGTGATTCCCTGCGATTCTACCGGTCAGCTGAAACTCCACGACTACGAAGCACTCTTTACAAACCGCACCAAGTTCGTGGCATGTACCCACGTTTCTAACGTGCTGGGCACCGTGACCCCCATCGAAGAAATCATTGCCATCGCTCACCGCCATGGCGTGCGTGTCTTGATGGATGCCGCACAGTCCATCGCACACATTCCTATTAACGTCTCCGCTCTGGATGCAGACTTTTTGGTGTTCTCCGGACACAAGATTTTTGCACCCACGGGTATCGGCGCCGTTTACGGAAAGAAGGAACTGTTGGAAGCCGCAAGGCCTTACCACGGTGGCGGTAACATGATTGCCGACGTGACCTTCGAACGCACCATTTACAACGGCATTCCTAACAAGTTCGAAGCAGGTACCGGAAGCATCGCCGATGCTGTTGGCCTGGGTGCAGCCCTGCAGTACCTTACCGAAATCGGCATGCCCTGCGTATTCCGTTGGGAACATGAACTGCTTCAGTACGCCCTCGCCGAAATGAAGAAGATCAAGGGTCTTCACTTGGTAGGCACCGCACTGAACAAGGCTTCCGCATTGGCATTCAAGCTGGATGGCTATTCCGACGAAGAAGTTGGAAAGCGCCTGGACAGCTACGGAATCGCCGTGCGTACCGGTCATCATTGTGCTCAGCCCGTGCTGCGCCACTTCGGTTACGAAAGTACCGTGCGCCCCACCTTGGCTCTGTACAACTCCCCGGACGATATCGATGCACTCATCCGTGCATTGAGAACGTTCGCCTAAAACTCGGGAAGGGAGCGGGATTTTCCCGTTCCCTTTTCCCTGTTTTTAATCATTAAAGTTTTTTATTAAAGAAACGAAATCCAATTGAATTTCGTTATTGTTAAAAGTGTACTCTTAAGAGGCGATTATGAAAGGCTTAGTCAAACTGGAAGATATTGAAGCAATAGAAAAAGCCATTTTTGATTCCTACGAAGAAGGCAAGAAAATCGACACTATCGACATCTACAACAAGCCTGACCAGGCAGAAATTCACGAGTTGCTGGATAACCTCATTCGTGTTTTCTACCCCACCTACTTTAGGGATCGCTCTTACAAGATTTACAGCCACAAGCACAGCTTTGGCGTCATTATCGAAGACGTATTCTTCCATTTGCACAAGCAGGTGGCACTGGCACTAGACTACGGCAAGCTTCGCGGCACCATGAGCTCCGAAGTCCGCAAAATCCAAAGCTACATCATCTGTAAAGAATTCTTCTTCCAGGTTCCCACTATTCGCGAATATCTGGAAAGCGACTTGGACGCGGCCTTTGACGGAGACCCTGCCGCCAGCTGCTACGAAGAAATCATTCTGGCTTATCCCGGACTTTGGGCCATCACCATTTACCGCATCGCCCATGAACTTTACAAGTTGCACGTTCCTGTTCTGCCTCGCCTTATGACAGAATACGCACACGCCAACACCGGAATCGACATTCACCCCGGCGCAACCATCGGCAAGAATTTCTTCATTGATCACGGTACCGGAATTGTCATTGGCGAAACTGCAGTTATCGGCGACAACGTAAAGATTTATCAGGGCGTAACTTTAGGTGCACTTTCCACAAGAGGAGGCCAGAAGCTCTCCGGCAAGAGACGCCACCCCACCATCGGAAATAACGTCACCATTTACGCAGGGGCCTCCATTCTAGGCGGCGATACTGTCATCGGTGAAAGCGCCATTATCGGCGGCAACACGTTCATTACAACCTCTGTAGATGCCAACACCCGCGTCAGCATGAAAAACCTGGAAATGGATTACCACACCACCGACAAAAAGCACATGACCGAAGATTTCAAGCAAAGCGAAGACTGGTATTACGAAATCTAAGGCTTCAACTGGCTTTTAAAAATCTCCGTATAATCAAAAAGACCGCTTTCTCGAAAGCGGTCTTTTACAATAAGAATTTTACCATATTTCCGCAATTTTTCGCAATAGAAAAGCTGTTTCTGCGCAATTTTTCTTATATTTATTGAAGAAAAACAATTTTTTCCGCATTTTTTCGCAATAGATTGACGCCAGTATGATAATAGAAAGAAACTCATACATCGACAGATTGCTCAAGCATAAAGGCAACAACCTTATCAAAATCATTACCGGCAGCAGGCGCTCCGGCAAGTCATTTTTGCTGTTTAAACTCTTTGTTCAACGCCTCAAGGAGCTAGGTGTCGAAGACTCTCACATCATCAAAATTGCCCTAGACGATCGAGCGAATAAGGAACTGCGAAATCCCGATACTATGCTCGATTTCGTAAAAAGCAAAATCGCCGACTCCAAAACCTACTACATCCTGCTTGATGAAATCCAGTACCTTGACGAATTCGAGGATGTACTAAACAGTTTCTTGCACATTGATAATGTCGATGTCTATGTCACCGGCAGCAATTCCCGTCTACTTTCCAACGACGTCATCACCACCTTCCGTGGCCGCGGCGATGAGATCCATGTTTTCCCCTTAAGTTTTAGCGAGTTCCTGTCGGCGTACAAGGGGAACGTCCAGGAAGCATGGGACGATTACGTTCTTTATGGCGGCATGCCACTGACACTATCTTTTGATGCTCCCGAAGAAAAGGCTAATTATCTAAAGTCGCTTTTTGACAAGATTTATGTGGCAGACATACTAGAACGTTACAAAGTCCGCAACGCAAGCGAATTGGACGAAATCCTGAACATTCTTTCTTCGTCTGTAGGATCACTGACTAACCCGATAAAACTTTCAAAAACTTTCAAAAGCATCAAGAACAAGACCATTTCCGACAACACCATCCGCAAGTACATTTCATACTTTGAGGACGCCTTCCTCGTAAGCAAGGCCCTACGCTACGACATCAAGGGCAAACGCTACATCAACACCCCATCAAAATACTACTTCGAAGATGTGGGCCTCAGAAACGCACGCCTCGGTTTTAGGCAAGTCGAAGAAACTCATGTCATGGAAAACATCATCTATAATGAATTGCGATTCCGCGGTTATATGATTGATGTCGGAGTTGTCGAAGTGAACGTTCAGAACAACGGAAAGAATTGCAGAGTTCAGCTGGAAGTAGATTTTGTCGCCACTCGCGGAAACGAAAAACTGTACGTGCAATCAGCATTGAACGTTGACGACCCAGAAAAAAAATTCCAGGAAAAGCGACCGTTTTTAAACACCCCCGACAGCTTTAGAAAAGTCATCATCGTCAAAGGACAAATGAAGCCTCGCTACGACGACGACGGAATCATGACCATCGGGGTTATTGATTTTTTAACTGACAAAAATAGCTGTACTTAATTACAAAAGAGCGAAAACTTACTGCTGGTGATGGCAATCTTCGGCGGATTCATCCATTTGAAGAGGTTGCGCAGGAGTTTGTTGAATTTGAGTCGGCGGGGCAGCGTGATGATGCATGTTTGCTGCAGCAGGATCCTTAGGAACATACCCGGCGATGCCCGGATCCACCATGCCAAAAATCATGGCCACATGAGAAAGAGCCAAGAAGGATGCCAGCAGAATAATGGACGCAATAGCAGCGCTCTTACGGAACACAAGATTCAGATTTACCAAAGCAAGTAAAATCATGGGAATGCCCGCTAGAACATAAGAGAAAATTGCAACAGCATCTACCCATGTTCTAAATTCGCCAGCAGCAGCCAAAGGGATAATCACCTTGGGAATAAAGTAAGCGATGATGGCAACAAAAGCCGCACCCGCAAGAATTGCAGCAATGCGATTTACTTTTGCCAACGTGGGATGGGCACCGGGAGATTTTAGCAGAAACAAGTCTGTTATAGCAATAGTTTCCGCCAAAATAACTGGAATTGCCATGAAGACAATCAGATTCCAGGGAGAGTTCTGCATCAGCAGATCCATGTAGTGGGTTGAAAACATAGTGATTCCTTTTTGAGTTATGAGTTAGAAAGTTGCGGTTCGATTTCTCGCATGGCAAGAATGGTTCTAGAAATCAGGTCATCCAATTCCCAGCCCAGCATTTCTGCGCCACGCTCAATGACTTCGCGGGAACAGCCTGCAGCAAAGCCCTTGCTCTTGTACTTTTTCTTTACCGATTTCAGTTCCAGATCCTGAACACTTTTAGAGGGGCGCATCAAAGCAACCGCCCCAATCAAGCCCGAAAGTTCATCGGTTGCGAACAGAATCTTTTCCATTTCATGATTCCTTCCACAACCTTTGCGTGGTATAGGTGAAACTGATCCTGATTGTATTCAGTTAAAAGATTCCAAGCCTGCTCTCTATTTAATTCCGACATAAACTCTCCTTGTTTTTTTCGGGCTAAAATACAAAACAAGAATGGCTTTGTGTCATACAAAATTTCAATTATTTGCAATCAAGTTTTAGTATTGGACAGAGACTGTTTAGGGTTCTATTTTTGGGACATGCCAGATGTCAAGAATATTTCCGTAGAAGATTTCCACCAAATCGATTTGAAGACATCAATCCTACTTGATGTTCGTGAACCTAGCGAAGCCCTCATCCACCCTGTCGAAGGCGCGCTTCAAATTCCCTTCTTTGAATTTCTGAAAAAGGTAAATACCATTCCCAAAGGCAAACCGGTTTATGTATTCTGCACCACGGGCGATCGCTCCGAGCAGGCCGCAGAAATCCTTGCAGACAGAGGCTACGAAGTTTATAACGTAGAGGGCGGCGTCAAGAATCCACCTCGTAAAACCACGTCCATTCCTAAAATTCCAGAACCTGTTGCAACGGAAGCAAAGCCCATTGCAACAAACGTCAAGCCCGCAGCAGCTCCGCAAATACACACGGTTGACGCAAAGGGCGCCAAGTGCCCCGGCCCCATCGTGCAAGTAGACGAAGCCGTAAAGAAAGCATCTGTAGGCGACGAAATCCATGTGGAAGCAACGGAACAGGCTTTCGCTTCTGATGTTGATGTTTGGTGTCAGAGAACGGGCCACGAATTAAAATCCCTGGACATAAAAGATGATGTTATTTACGCCACCATCGTCAAAAGAAACGCGCCGCCCACAGACAAGAAAGATTTTGAACACGGCAAGACCTTCGTCGTTTTCAGCGGTGATCTGGACAAGGCAATCGCCTCCTTCATTATGGCAAACGGAGCCATAGCCATGGGCCGCCCCGTCACCATGTTCTTTACCTTCTGGGGTGTAAGCATTTTGCGTCGCCCCGAAAAAGTCAAAGTCAAGAAATCCCTCATTGGAAAAATGTTCGGCTTCATGATGCCCAAGGGATCTAAGAAATTGGGCCTCTCCCAAATGAACTTCGGCGGCATTGGCGCCAAGATGATCCGTTCCGTCATGAAAAAGAACGGCGTTTCCTCCTTGGAAGAACTGATCCAGAGCGCAGTAGATAAAGGCGTCAAGCTGGTCGCTTGCCAAATGTCCATGGAACTGATGGGTATCCATCACGAAGAACTGATCGACGGCGTAGAACTGGGCGGTGTCGCAACCATGCTGGGCTCTGCCGAAAAATCCGATCTAACCTATTTCATCTAAAACGAATCTTAACAAAAACCACTTCTTGCGAAAAGAAGTCTTTTTTAAGTCAAAGGTGACCGCTTCATGGAAGCGGTCATTTTTTCATAAATAAATCCTCCTGTCGCTTGACAGGAGGATTCTTTTTCTCTCTTCTTGTATGAATTACGATTAAATCACAACCAAGGATCGATCTAAGTTCAGAAAAATGCACTAAATATAAAACATTCGCCTAGAAAAATGTTATTTTCGTCAATTTTTCGTCTAGAAATATGTATATCCATATGATATGAAGCGTTTTCTTTATGAAGATCTCCTGAAATGGAAAAACAGCACTCACCGCAAACCCCTCGTTTTAGAGGGTGCTAGGCAGGTTGGAAAAACATGGCTACTCAAGGAATTCGGAAAAAATGAATTCGAGAATGTCGCCTACATAAACTGCGATATAGACGATTCCTCCAAGTTCCTGTTCGCGGATTTTAACGTCGACAGGATTTTGCGAGCTGTTTCCGCAATTACTTCACAGGTCGTGGAACCTGGTAAAACGCTTGTCATTTTTGACGAAATCCAGCAGCAACCTCAAGGACTAACAGCCTTAAAGTACTTTTGCGAGAACGCTCCCGAATACCACATTGTCGTGGCAGGTTCACTGCTCGGGCTCCAGGTCCATTCCGGTTCTGGATTCCCTGTAGGAAAAGTGGATAGACTTAAGTTGAGTCCGCTTTCTTTTAGCGAATTTCTAGACGCCCTTGGTGAAAAAAATCTGCTTGTTCACCTAAGTGAGTTTAGGTTTGACGAGTACGCAGTCCTAAAAGCCAAACTGATTGAACTTCTAAGACAGTACTACTATGTCGGGGGGATGCCCGAGGCAGTACTCGCCTATACGGAACGCAAGAACATCCTTGAAATCCGTGAAATCCAAAAAAGGATCCTCGACGATTATCAAGATGATTTCTCCAAACACATTCCCTCAAACGAACTAGCGAAAGTTTCTGCAGTGAGGAATTCAATTCCAAGTCAATTGGCAAAAGAGAACAAGAAATTTATATGGAGTGCACTCCGTAAGGGCGGTCGAGCGAAGGATTACGAAAATGCAGTGCAATGGCTCATTAACGCAGGGCTAGTCCATAAAGTTTGTCGAATCAACAAAGTTGAAACGCCCGTCAAGTTCTACGAGGACATAGGCTGCTTTAAGCTCTTTGTTAACGACCTCGGGCTTCTCGGCGCCATGTCAGACATTCCCGCCAAGGAAATCCTTGCCGAGTCCAAAATGATAACTGGATACAAGGGGGCGTTTACCGAGCAATATGTAGCCCAGCAATACACCGCAACCATGAAACAACCCCTGTATTATTACACGAACGAAAATTCAACGTCGGAAATTGATTTCGTCTTTCAACATGATGCCGTTTACCCAACCGAAGTCAAGGCCGAAGAAAACCTCAAGGCAAAATCCCTGTCAACGGTGTTGAAAACAAATTCCCAACTAAAGGGCATCCGTTTTTCCATGTCGGATTATCGCGAGCAAGAGCAGATGGTCAATGTCCCGCTTTATCTGGTGGAATTTTACTTGAGATGGATAATCTCGGAAGGGCGTTAAAAAAATCCTCCTGTCGCTTGACAGGAGGATTCATCGCTTTTCAAAACGCAAGATAGCGATTAAATAACAACCACAGGTTCGCGGAGGGACTGGTTTTCCAAGGGATAAACCTTGTCGCCAGCGGTAGCGAAGATGCGATAGATGAATACGTCCACCTTTTCGCCCACTTCAATGGGAGCCTGGTCGAAGCGGCGGCGAGCGGTAATGTTTTCGCCATTCACCAAAATGGTCAGTTCCAGGCCAGTGCCACGGAATGCCACATCGGTGACCACCCCTTCTTCTGCAGAATTCTGGTACTTCTGAGTTTCAGTCTTCTTTGTGACCTTCACGAATTCCGGACGGACAATCACCTGATCCACTTCGCCGACAGGGTCGAAACGGCGGAACTTGTTGTAGTCCTTGAAGATGGAAGGCTGGCCAAAGAAGGAGGCCACGAAAGCAGTCTTGGGATTGCTATAGACTTCCAGGGGATTGCCAATCTGGTCGATGCCGCCCTTGTTCATGATGATGATCTCATCAGCCACTTCAATAGCCTCGTCCTGGTCATGGGTCACGAAAATGCTGGTAACGCCAAGCTTTGCAATCATTTCCTTAAGCCAATGGCGAAGTTCATGACGGACCTTGGCGTCAATGGCTGCAAAGGGTTCATCCAAAAGCAAAAGCTTAGGATTCGGGGCAAGAGCGCGAGCAAAAGCTACACGCTGGCGCTGACCACCAGAAAGCTGGCTGGGGTAACGATTTTCAAGTCCTGAAAGGCCAGTCAACTTTACCAGTTCCAAAACACGTTCCTTGATTTCATTTTCAGGAACCTTCTGGATTTTAAGACCAAAGGCGATGTTGTCGAACACGGTCATGTAGCGGAACAGAGCGTAGCTCTGAAACACGAAACCGATGCCGCGCTTGCTGGCGGGAACATTGTTCACCACCTTATCGTTCACAATAATATCACCGCTATCAGGAGTTTCGAGGCCTGCAATCATGCGTAGAATTGTAGTCTTGCCGCTACCGCTGGGGCCCAAAAGACCAATAAGCTTACCTTTCTCGATGCCGAAGGATACATCGTTAGAGGCCTTGAAATTTCCGAAACTTTTATTGATGTTTTTTAATTCAACGTACATTAGATTTCCTCATTCCGGTGTATTCGATGACACTGCGCAAAATCAAGATGATAATGGCCATCACCACCAATATGGACGCCACCGCAAAAGCGGGAACATACTGGAATTCGTTAAACAAGATTTCCACATGGAGGGGCAAGGTGTTGGTCTTTCCGCGGAGGTGTCCCGATAGAACAGACACGGCGCCGAATTCGCCCATGGCGCGAGCTGTACAAAGAACGACGCCATAAAGGAATGCCCACTTAATGTGAGGGAAAGTGACTTTTCTAAAGATGGTGAATCCGCCAGCGCCCATGAGAGCAGCAGCCTCCTCTTCGTCGTTTCCGCGAGATTCCAGAACCGGAATCAGCTCGCGAGAAATAAAGGGGAAAGTCACAAAGATCGTTGCCAGCACAATACCGGGCACCGCAAACACAATCTTAATATCAAGATCCTGCAAGATGGGGAACAACGGGCTCTGTCGACCAAAAGTCAACAAGAAAATAAGACCTGCAATAATCGGAGAAACCGTAACCGGCAAGTCAATCAAAGTGGTCAGAATTTTCTTTCCTTTAAAGTTAAACTTGGTCAAGGACCAGGCGGCGCTCAAGCCGAATACTGTATTGATAATCACCGCAAACACAGTGGCTTCAACGGTCAGCAACACGGCGTGTACGGTATAGTCATCAACAACAGCCTGCTTGTAAACATCCCAGCCCTGCTTGAAAGCTTCAATAATCACCGTAATCAACGGCAGCAGAAGCATGAGGGCGATAAAGATAAAGCTAATGCTAATGAGAACCCATTTTGTCACTTTCGAAGACGTAGTTTCTTTATTCATTAAACGCCTCCCTTTAGGATTTTAGTATTTCTTGACTGCACGAGGTTCACAAGGAACAATGTTACGAAGGACGCAATCAACATGACCAAGGCAATTGTTGTTGCGCTAGCATAATCGTATTCCTGCAATTCACTCATGATAATCAGCGGAGTAATTTCTGTTTCGAAAGGCTTGTTGCCAGCAATAAAGACAACGCTTCCGTATTCACCTAGGCAACGGCCAAAGGCAAGACCAAAGCCAGTCAATGCAGCAGGTATAATTTCCGGGAAAATAATCTTCCAGAAAATGCGAGTCCTGGATGCGCCCAAAACACTGGCGGCTTCTTCATAGGACGGGTCCAATTTTTCAAGCACAGGCTGTACAGCGCGCACTACAAAAGGAATTCCAATAAAGATCAACGCCACAATAATGCCAAGCTGGGTAAACGCAATCTTGATTCCAAACTTCGCAAAGAATCCGCCAATAAGCCCCGTATCTGCCGTAAGTGCAGTAAGGGCGATGCCCGCCACAGCCGTAGGCAAAGCAAAGGGCAATTCAATCATGCCGTCAACAAGACGCTTCAAGGGGAACGTGTACTTCACAAGAACCCAAGCGAGAATAATGCCCATCACCAAGTTCACAGAGGAAGCCACGAAGGCCGTCAAAAAGCTCACGCGAAAACTTGCCAACACTCGGTCGCGAGTAATAGTCGCCACGATTTCATCCCAGCTCAAGTGCGACGTAAACACCACAAGGGAAGCAAGGGGAATCAACACCACCACGCTCAAAATAGCGAGGGTTATTCCCGTAGTAAGGCCAAAGCCCGGTATAACACTTCTATTAGTTCTTTTCATAATCGAGCCCAAATATAGAACGGGGGTATTTGCTTGTCCAATACTTAATTAGTATGGTGGGATATAGGTTTTTCTTATGAAAAATCCCTCGCGGAGCGAGGGACATTTCGTATAAAATGGGTAAGAGATTTTAGCCCAATTACATTACTTCTTTTCGTAGATCTGGTCGAATACACCGCCGTTGGAGAAGTGGGTTCCCTGAGCCTTAGCCCAACCACCGAAATCTTCAACAGTTACCAGGTTTACATTCTGATCGAATTCCTTGTACTGATCCAGAATAGCCTTGTTGGAAGGACGATAGTGGTTCTGTGCGGCAAGGTGCTGTGCTTCATCAGAGTAGAGGAAGTTCAGGTATTCGGTAGCCACGTCACGGGTGCCGCGCTTGTCAACGATCTTGTCGACGATTGCAACGGAAGGCTGGGCCAGAATGCTCACGCTGGGGACAACAATTTCGTAATCATCCGGATGGTCCTTCTTAGAAAGGAACGCTTCATTTTCCCAAGCGAGGAGAACGTCTCCCTGACCGTTTTCCACGAAGGCAGTAGTAGCGCCACGAGCACCGGAAGAAAGTACGAGAACATTCTGGAACAGTTTCTTGATAAAGTCCTTGATCTTGGCTTCGTCACCGTTGTAGAGCTTCTTAGCATAAGCCCATGCAGCAAGGTAGTTCCAGCGAGCGCCACCAGAAGTTTTCGGGTTCGGAGTGATCACGCCAATGCCCGGCTTTACGATGTCGCCCCAGTCCTTCAGATTCTTGGGGTTGCCCTTACGAACCAGGAACACGATGGTAGAAGTATAAGGAGCGCTGCTCAGGGGGAATTCATTGACCCAGCCGTCTTCAATGAGGCCAGCGGCACGAACGGCATCCACATCGAATTCCAGAGCGAGGGTCACCACGTCTGCTTCCAGGCCGTTAGCCACTTCAAGGGCCTGCTTGCCGGAACCGCCATGAGACTGGGTGATTTCAACATCCTTGCCAGACTTTTCCTTCCAATGCTTTGCGAAAACCTTGTTGTAGTTTGCGTAAAGTTCACGGGTAGGGTCGTAAGAAACGTTGACGATGGTCTGCTTTTCAACCTTGGCTTCGCCAGCCTTGTTTTCGGACTTATTTTCGTCGCAAGCGGTGAAAAGGACGGAGGAGAGAGCAATAGAAGCAACAGCTGCAAATTTGAAAATATTCTGATTCATTATAAAAATTCCTTTTGATTTTGCCCGAAGGGGCGTTTGTCAACCTGTTTTTGCCTGTTTTTAGGCGATTATCGCAGTATTTTTACGCGATTTGATTTTTATTCGTTGTGTAAGGAGCTTTATTACTGGATTGTAGCTGTGACTCGAGCAGCGAGCGCAACATCTGAAACCTCCTTTTCGCTATAAGCGGTAATTTGGAACTTGGTACGGGTACCGACTTTCTTGATGAAGGTGACAGCCCATGCGAGCTCATCGGCACCTTCCTGGAAGTCTTCACGATCGCCAACATATTCAAGTTCTGCATAAACATTATTGAAGAGACCGCCAGTAGGAATTTCAAGGCCTACGAAGAAGGGCAGATACTGAGTGTCCTGACCGTATTCGGATTTGATTGCGTTTTTAACCTTGAAATTTCCATCAGCATCCTTAGAAAGATCAGCGTCATCACCAGTGGTGATGTAGGCTACTTCACCATAGAGGCCGAAGTTCTTGGCAAAGTGGTAATCAGCACGACCTGCGATACGATGAGTCACTTCGGCGGTATGCTGGAAGGCGTCAAAAGCATTAACGTGGTAGGCAACAGCCAGCTTTGCATCACCAAGCTTCAGGGCTTCTTCTGCACGGAAGTAACCGGTATTGAGATTAGCGTCATCAGCAGCTATGAAAGCAGAGAAAGTGGAAACGCCAGATTCCAAGCCAACCTGCCATGCGCTATGCTGATAATCGCGAGCCAGGAAGCCGCGTTTGTTCAGATCAACGTCAACGTAAGTACCGAAGTTACCGCCAACGCTCCAGTCCGTACGGAAGCGACCGAACTGAGTATTCAGAGTGCCAAAACCAAGATCCCACTTGTACTTTGCATAGTAAGTATCAGCGCTGAACTTATCGTAAGACTTTCCGTCAATGGTATTACCGAATACGGGGCTGAAAAGGCGAATGTTGATTACAGCTTCGAAGTCGCCAGAGGTAAACTTACCACCAATATTTGCACGAAGGAAGGAACCATCCAGAGTGTTATCCTTTTCGTTGTCGTAGAGATCCTTGATAGCCTGAGTCTGAACGTTTCCTGTCAGCTTAAAGGAAGATTCCTTAGCGGCAGGCTTTTCTGCGGAAACGGCGGGAGCGACTTCTGCAACAGCAGCCTTGGCAGCAGCATCAGCAGAGGAAGTTTCTGCGACAGGGGCTGCAGTTTCTGCAACCGGAGCAACAGCAACTTCCGCAGCAGCGGCAGGAGCGGCAGCGGGA
>DCGZ01000047.1:12949-23514 GCA_002314675.1 Fibrobacter sp. UBA1765
GCAGCTTCAGCGGCAGGTGCTTCAGAAACGGTTTCTGCAGCAGCCTCGGTTTCAGCGGCAACCGCAGTTTCTGTGGCGGAAACCTGAGCGGTTTCATTGTTAGTGGTTGCATCCTGAGCAAAGGATACGGAAGCGATAAGTGCAGTAGAAATCAAAACCTTCTTAAAATTCTTATTCATTATTAAACTCTCCTTGATTATTGTTAACTTGATGTTTGTTTTATTCTTTTCTTTCTGTTCTGTTTTTCAACGGCGCAAAATATAGAAGCCATTTTTGACTTTGTCCAATACTATCTTTTTATCCGCTCTTATCACTTTTTTTGATTAGCTAAGAAGTTTAATAACAAATGAATATACCAGATTAGTTTATACAATAAAGCCCTCGGCATTATCGCCGAAGGCTTATTCTATAAGGATTCAGAGATTTTTCTCTTACTGAATTTTCACCTTACGATAGGTATCAAATGCAGTCCACTTCTGGAAGAATTCTTCGCGATGTTCAACACCCGCTTCAGTAAATTCTCTCAGGAGCTGAGAAACTTCTTCATCGGACTTGACCTTAATTTCAAAGCCACGACCATTGATTACCGGCAAACCATCATACAGATACTTATCGGCAGTAATGATTTCAGCAACCTTCTTTTCACGAACCTTTACTGCGACACCATCACGAAGGATGATAATATCAAAGCTATCCGGATAAGCGTAAGTTTCACCAACTGTAGGAATTTCATCGTCAACAGTGTAGCTCTGGCTTACAGGCTGTTTCTTTACCACAGAAAGGGTTGCTGTATCGTAGAAGAATTCTTCGAAGATTTCGCCACGGCCATGATGTTCGCCCTGAACAAAGGCAGCCTTTTCACCAGCAGCCACTTGCCTTTCGGAAACACTCTGCACAACGCCGCAGGCAGAAGTTGCATGGCTAACACGGTCAATGAGAATCAATTCGCCCAAGGACTTGTGATTTTCGAAAAGGTCAACCACAATGGCTTCGGTAAAGAGGATTTCCACCAGAGCCAAGCCATTCTTGGTCAAGGTTTCTGCTTCCAGATGAGCCCCAGAATTTACGTCAATGGCGTAATCAATCTTGGTCAGCACACCAGGAATTGTCTTGGTACCGAGTTTAATCAGGTAATCCTTGCCGATGGAAAGAGGTTCGTCATCCATCCACAAGAGAGAAGCCTTGATCTTCTTGTAGCTACCAATCTTGGAATCCTTTTCCAGAACGTTACCACGGGAAACATCCACTTCGCGATCCAAGGAAATGGTTACCGGCTGGCCGGCGAATGCTTCTTCCACTTCCTTGTCGCCACGGATAATTCCCTTGACAGAAGCCTTTTCGTTGCTGGGGAGAGAAGTAATCACGTCACCAATGCGAATGGAACCGGATTCAATCTGCCCCTGGAAACCACGGAAGGTTCTGTCGGGACGGCAAACGCGCTGCACCGGCATATAGAAGCCTTCTTCCTTCTTGGCATCGTCAATATCCACGGTTTCCAAGTGGTCCAGCAAGGCCTTGCCAGTGTACCAGGGAATGTTCTTGGACTTAACGGTAACGTTATCGCCTTCCGTTGCAGAAAGGGGAATCACCACCACATTATCCAAGGAAAGTTCGCTAGTCAATTCCTGAATCTGCTTTTGTATTTCGTTGAAACGATTTTCATCATAGCCCACAAGGTCCATCTTGTTTACGGCAAAGACGAAATAACGAATACCCATCAGCTTACAGATACGGGCATGGCGACGAGTCTGAACCAGAACACCCTGGGAAGCATCCACCAGAATCACAGAAAGATCCGCAAAGGAGGCACCCACGGCCATGTTACGGGTATATTCTTCGTGGCCCGGAGTATCGGCAACAATAAAGCTGCGGTTATCAGTGGTAAAATAGCGATAGGCCACATCAATGGTAATACCCTGTTCGCGTTCAGCCATAAGGCCGTCCAGCAAAAGTGAGTAGTCAATCTTACCGCTGCGGCTACCCACCTTACTATCCAATTCAAGAGCCTTTTCCTGATCGGCGTAAAGGAGCTTGGAATCGTAAAGGATGTGACCAATCAGAGTCGATTTACCGTCATCGACACTACCGCATGTAATAAACTTAAGCAAACCTTTCATTAGAAATATCCTTCGCGCTTGCGGCGTTCCATGCTGCCAGCGGCTTCGTTATCGATGACGCGAGAAGTTCTTTCAGAAGAAACAGAACTGAGGGTTTCTTCAATGATTTCATCCAAGGTGGCAGCAGTAGATTCAATGCCGCCAGTAAGAGGATAGCAACCCAAAGTTCTGAAACGCACAGACTTGATTTCAGGAACTTCGCCATCCTTCAAGGGGAATCGTTCATCGTCCACCATGATCAAGTTGCCATCACGTTCCACAACCGGGCGGGGGGCGGAGAAGTACAGCGGAACAATGTCAATCTTTTCACGCTGAATGTACTGCCAAATGTCCTTTTCGGTCCAGTTGGAAATGGGGAAAACGCGGATGCTTTCGCCCTTGTTAATCTTGGTATTGTAAAGCTTCCACATTTCCGGGCGCTGATTCTTGGGATCCCAAGCATGAGCGGAGTTGCGGAAAGAGAAGATACGTTCCTTGGCACGGGACTTTTCTTCGTCGCGGCGACCACCGCCAAATGCAGCGGTAAAGCCGTACTTATTCAAAGCCTGCTTCAAAGCCTGCGTCTTCATGATGTCAGTGTAGGCGGCACCATGTTCAAAAGGATTGATTCCCTTTTCAACACCTTCCGGGTTGATGTATTCAAGCATTTCAATGCCCAGCTTCTTTGCAACCTTGTCACGGAAAGAAATCATTTCCTTGAACTTCCAGGTGGTATTCACATGGAGGAAAGGGAAAGGCGGCTTTTCCGGGTAAAAGGCCTTCATGGCCAAATGCAGCATCACCGAGCTGTCCTTACCGATGGAGTACAGCATCACGGGCTTTTCGCATTCTGCTGCGACTTCGCGGATGATGTGGATGGCCTCGGCTTCCAGCTCGTCGAGGTGTGATAATTCGCTCACTGTAAAACTCCTAATATTTATTTGATTCCTTGGGATTTATATCAATCGTAGTTGTACTTCCATCGGGCCGTTCCACAATCCAGTGGACCAATCCGTCAGACTTTTCGGTATGCACTAGGCTTCCCTTGCCGCCAATGTCTGCGCCCAGGTAAAAGCGAATTGCATTCTTCGGGCATTCCTTGAGGCAAGAGGTGCATCCCCAACAATCCTTGGGGTACTTGATATAGGCTTTCTTATTTTCGTCAATCTTAATCAGCGTGCCGGGGCATACTTCGTGACACCTTCCGCAGCCAATGCATTTTTCTTCATCAATGTAAATGCTCATAGGTCTTTTGTCCTTCTGCGGTAAGCTCACGGGTAAAGGTCTTGATGACCCCATTTTCCAGTTTGGAATTCACGTACTTTTTCCAGTTCACATTATCCTTTTCAGGGTAATCCAGATTTTCGGCAAAGCTGTGCCAGCGGGTTTCCTTGCGAGCCCTAAGGTGAGCGATTACGCTTAAGCAAACCACAAGACGTTCGCGAAGTTCATAGATGTACATGACTTCCTGCAAATCGTTGGCAGCCAAGTGATCGGTCAATTCCTGCAATTTGTGAATCTTCTTTTCGGCTACATCCAAACCGGTTTCATTGAAACGGTAATTGGTGCGGATGCCTCCGGCATAATTATCCATCACAGTCTGCATGGCCTCTTCCAACTGTTCCGTTGTATAGAGGCCTTTTTTAGGCTGAAGGAACTTGGAAACTTCATCAAAGTGATCCACCACTTCATTTTCAGGAAGTTCGCTGGTGGAACCCTCGCCCGCAATAAATTCCACAGCGGCGTCAGCAGCAATTTCACCTTCGGCCAAAGCACCGGTCACATACTTCTGAGGACAGCCACCAGCCACGTCACCGGCGGCATAAAGGCCTTCAATTGTGGTAGCGCGTTTGGTATCTACCCAGTAACCGCTTGCCGTATGGCCGCCAACAATGTAAGGTTCCGTGCTTTCAATTTCCACATTTTCATGAGCAGGAGTGGAATTTTCAATCCAGCGCAAAGTCTGGGAAGGGGCCATATTCAGGTAAGCCTTCAGCAGAGATTCTTCCTGAGCATCAGAAATACCTTCGGTGCGAAGGAAGCAAGGACCACGACCTTCCAGATTTTCGGTAACGGTTCCATAAACACGTTCAGAAGTAGTGAGGCCGTACTTGGTTTCATAAACTTCACCAAGAGAGTTCACCTGCTTGGCCTGCACACCCTGAGCCAAAGTTCCTGTAGGAGCAATGGTATCCTTGCAACGCAATGCAATAAAGCGCATTTCAAAGGTGGTCATTTCTGCACCATGGAGAATGCCCATGGCAAAGCCTGCGCCTGTATTAAAAGGCGGGTACCACATCTTGTGACGAGAGAATCCCGGATTATTGGGGCGGTAAAGTCCAGAAGCGCCACCCGTCGCGATAATCACCGCCTTGGCTTCGATAGCATAGAAAGTATCGTTTTCAATACCGATACCATAGGCACCATCAATGCGATTATTATGAACAGAGAAGTCAATGATATTGACACGATTCAACACCTTCACATTCTTAGCCTGCTTTACAGCATCCGCAAGAATGGGCTTGATGTTTTCACCATTGATCTTGATATTACGATTTCCGCGAGTAACGTACTTTCCATTTTCATCTTTCAAAATCACCAAGCCCAACTTTTCAAGATGAGCAGTCACTTCGTTGAATCTTTCGGAAATAGTGTACAGCAAATCATCGCGAACAATGCCATCGGCGTCCTTCTTTGCATAATCCACGTAGTCCTGGGGAGTGCGGCCTTCCGTAATGTAGGCGTTCAGAGCATTTACGCCAGCAGCAAGGCATCCGCTACGCTTGATATTCGCCTTTTCGCAAATCAGAATCTGGAGTTCACCTTTCTTGGCCGCAGTAAGAGCCGCATAACAGCCTGCCGCTCCGCCGCCAATAATCAGCAAGTCAGTCTTTATCTTTTCTGTTTTCAAATTGACTCCGTATTTTCAACCGCGACCAAATATAGAACGCACTCTAAAACCCGTCCAATACATAATTTGGATCGCTATTCATAAGAAAAATTTATATGCAATGATTTTTTACTTAGCCAAAATATTTTTTCAGGCGCGCCATGGCTTCCACAAGAATGGAACGGGGGCAAGCCACGTTAAAGCGCTGGAATCCGGCAGCGATTCTTCCGAATTTGTAACCGCTGTTAATCCAAAGTTTAGCCTTTCTCAAAATCAATTCATCTTGTTCAGCAACAGTCTTTCCCGTACCTCTAAAATCAAGCCACATCAGATACGTACAATCCGTAGGAACCACCTTAATTCCAGGCAGATTTTCCTTCACAAAATTTTCCACGTAATCAATGTTACCCTTGATGTACTTATTGACAGCATCAAGCCATTCTTCACCATGTTCGTAAGCGGCCTGGGTAGCCACAAGGCCCATCACGTTCAGCTGGCTATAACCCACAGCGTCAATTTCATGAATAATGGCCTGGCGAATTTCGGGATTCTTGATGAAAGCATTGGAAAGTTGCAAGCCTGCAATATTAAAAGTCTTAGTAGGCGAAGTCACCGTAATTGAATTCTGCGCAAATTCTTCGCTTAAGGACGCAAAAACAATATGTTTCCCTTGGTAAACGAAGTCGCTATGGATTTCATCGCTAACCACAAGCACATGGTGCTTCATACAGATTTCGCCAATGCGCAGCAACTCTTCACGAGTCCACACGCGGCAAACAGGATTGTGAGGGCTGCAAAGCAGGAACACCTTGATGTCATTTTCCACAATCTTCTTTTCGAAATCTTCAAAGTCAATATAATAACGGCCGTCTTCGCCCTGAATCAAGTCATTGCTAACAACGCGACGTTCCGTATCCTTGATGAGGCCAGCGAAATGCATGTATACCGGTTTCTGGATCAGCACAGCATCGCCCTTGCGGGTAAAGGCCTTAATGGCCATAGCCAGCACGAACACAACACCGGGCGTCTTCACGATCCAGGAAGCATCTTCAATTTCAAAATTATGATGACGGCGATAGAAGCTCTGAACAGCCCTGAAATATTCATCCTTGACTTCGCTGTAGCCAAAGATGCCATGTTCAGCCTGCTTGATTAACGCATCCTGAATGAACGAGGAAGTCTTGAAATCCATATCCGCAACCCACAAGGGAAGCAGACCCTCCTGACTTTCGCCAGGCTTAACAGCGCCGCGCTCCACTGCGAAATCATACTTCAAACAATAAGTCCCGCGACGCTCCACAACTTCATCAAAGTTTAAATTTCTTTCTTTCGTCATTTTGAAATCCTTTTTTCCGTACATATTTCAAGCGAACTTCTCTCGCCTCTCGTCTGTAGCTCGCTTGCGAGCGTTCTCTCGTCTCTATACGTAAGCGCCGTCGTTTCCAGAGTGGAGTTCCACGATTGCATTTTCGAAATCCGCAATCAGGTCCTTCACATTTTCCACGCCTACCGAAAGACGAAGCACACTAGGAGTAATCCCGTTCTTTTCCAGAATATCCCTAGGCACATCCGCATGAGTCTGGGTAATAGGATAAGTAATCAGGGATTCTACACCACCCAGGCTTTCTGCAAACTGAACCAGCTTCACATTTTCCAAAATATATAAAGCCAATTCCCTGGATTCAACTTCAAAGGTAATCATGCTGCCAAAACCGGTTGCTTCATCCTTCAAGATGTCATGACCTGGATAATCCTCAAAGCCAGGGTAATAAACCTTCTTCACATGCTTATTATTGCGCAGCCACTTTGCAATTTCAAGAGCATTCTGGGACTGACGTTCCATGCGGATTGGCAAAGTCTTGATACCACGAAGCAAAAGCCAGGAATCAAAAGGCGGAAGGCCCGATCCAACAGTCTTAATAATAAAGCGGAACTTTTCTGCAATATCCTGACGGTTGGTAGCCAAGAAACCAGCCAAGGTATCATTGTGACCGCAAAGGAACTTGGTTCCGCTTTCCACCACAATATCGGCACCCAAATTCAGGGGCTGCTGGAAATAGGGCGAAAGGAAAGTGTTGTCGACAATGCACAAAAGTCCATGAGTCTTCGCAATCCCTGCAACACGACGAACAGAAACAATGTTCATCATGGGATTGGTGGGAGTTTCAAAATAGAGAGCCTTGGTATTGGGCTTAATAAAATCTTCAATATTGTCTTCAGAGAAATTGACGCGGGTAATTTCCAGTCCGTTTTTCTTGCTGATGTTGTCAAAAAGACGAATGCTTCCGCCGTAAAGGTCGGAGTCAATGATAATGTTGTCACCCGGATCAAAAATTTCAAAAAGGGCGGTAATGGCGGCCATGCCAGAAGTGTAAGCGAGAGCATCCACGCCACCTTCCAGAGAAGCCACGATTTTTTCTAGCTGTTCCCTGGTAGGATTTTGTAAACGGCTATAGTCAAAGCCTGTAGACTTGCCAACTCCACGATGGGCGAAAGTTGCAGTCTGGTAAATAGGAAAGCTAATGGTTCCAGTAGCATCCTTGTCAAAACGATTCAAATTACCGTGTATACATCGAGTTTCAATTTCTAAGCTCATCCCGGCGCTCCTTATCTCAAACGCTTTTTTAAATTCCCTATCAACTTTATAGGTTTTGTTTATGAGCCCAAATATAGTAGGCGTTTATAACATTGTCCAATACTTAATTTTTAGGACAATTGATAGGATTTTTATATACCATCTCTCCCAATAAAAAAAGCCCGCCTCTTTTGAGACGGGAGGTCGATTACATAAATCTATTAAACCCATTCTACTTCGTTTGCATCAATATCATGCCAATCCAAAACCAAGTCGCTGGCAAAACCCACAAGGGCAATCAGCACACCCACAGAAACAAGAACCGGCGCGGCAACTTCATTACAATGCATATGACCATTGGCGCAAACACCCACGATCAAGTTTGGAACCAAGGCAATTGCCAATCCCAAAAGAGCCGTAGCATAAGAAAGTAATCCGTGAACCTGAGGCTTTAAGATAAACACGGCACCCACAGCCACAACTGCCAAGCCCAACAAGACATCTACGCGGGAGGAACTATTGCAGCGCATTACCAGTTCCCCTGCAGACTGACAAAACGGAAGTACAACCAAAGAAAGCAAAGCCTCAATTGCACCCAGCGCAATAATCAAAATTCCAAAAACCTTCAGCTTTTTCATTTAGATCCTCTCCTTGTTATAGGTGACACAATCAATTACGCATCCAAATATAGAAGCGGACTTTTACTTCGTCCAATACTTAATTTTTAGCGGATTTAATAAGATTTTTTTATACCGCTAGAGATTTCCATATTCCCCAGTTTCCAAAGAAAGAACGCCGGACTTCATATGATAAATTCGGTCCCCATATTGGGAGGCAAATCGATTATGGGTAGCGACAATTACAGCAGCGCCTTTTCGAGACAGACGATACAGCAAAGAGAAAATCTTCAAGCTATTAAGTTCATCAAGATTACTGGTAGGCTCGTCAGCCACAATCAAAGCCGGCTTATGAATCAGAGCCCTTGCAAGGGCCACGCGGCCCGATTCACCTTTGGACAAGTTGGCTGGATATTCGTTTACAAGATTGGAGATCCCCAAAGTATCCAGCAATTCCTTAAGCCAGTCTTCATCTAGTCGGCTACCATTCAAACCAGCCGCAGACTTAATATTTTCAAGGACCGTATAATGAGGCAGAACAGGTTCACCCTGAGGCAAATAACCAATACGTTTTTCTTGCAGTATATCGGTCGTCACGGAACCCGATGTGGGTTCAGTAATTCCGGCGAGAATATTTAGCAACGTACTTTTACCACTTCCGGATTCACCATAGATTACAATAAAATCTCCGGACCAGGCGAAAATTTCTGCATTGCTTACCGCATTTATGGTTTTTCCGCCACGAACATATTCTTTATTTAAATCAATACCATTTATTATCATTCAAACCACCTCCAAGTTTTAAAAAGGGAACAACATTACCTAACACTTTTAACTTTTTCATAAGATCCCTCGCTTGTTATAGGTGGTACTTTAATTTGGACACAAATATAAACCACAATTTTATAATTGTCCAATACTTAATTTCTAGCAGAATTTATAGATAAAATTTATATATAATACAAATAAGTTAACCGTTGCGAGTCCCAGAACAATCCGTGGGTCCGCAGCAGGTGCTATCGCAGGCGCAGTCACCAGAACAGTCGCAAGCGCAGTCATGATTTCCGCAGGCGGTTCCGTACACAGGATGTACATCGCGCCCCATGGCAGAAAGCATTTCACGGTCCCCCTGGATGGTAGATCCAGAAGTTGTCAGCATATTTCCTGTAATGGTGGCGCTGGCACCGGCCTTAAACACCTTCTCGCCATTATTCTGCATGGTCAAGCGGCCAGCAGCCAGGCGGATGTTTGCGGTAGGATTGATGTAACGGAAGAAGGCGAATGTACGCAGAGCGTCTTCTTCAGGAAGCTGCGGCATGTGTTCCAAAGGAGAGCCGGGAATCGGCATCAACACATTAATAGGAATGGAACGTACACCGGCCTCAAAAAGACTAATGGCCATATCCAGGCGGTCTTCCCAGGTTTCACCCATACCGATAATGCCACCGGAACAAACGCAGAAGCCTTCGCTCTGGGCCACCTTAATGGTATCGATTTTCATCTGATAAGTATGGGTGGTACAGATGTTGGGGAAGTTCCTCTGGGAAGTTTCAATGTTATGATGGTAGCTGGTAACGCCAACAGCGCGCAATCTCTTGAACTGTTCCCGAGTCAAGAACCCCATGGAAGCGCAAAGATTCAGCTTGGTTTCCTTCTTCAGGCGCTTATAAATTTCAAGGGCCTTGTCAAACTCTTCCCCAGAAAGGGAACGGCCCGAAGTCACCATAGCAAAACGGTCAACGCCTTCGGCCTCATTGGCCTTGGCTTCCGAAATCACCTTGTCCGCATCCAGCAAGGAATAAACTTCGCAATTGGTATGGTTATGAATGGACTGGGCGCAGTATTTGCAGTTTTCAGGACAGCGACCACTGCGAGCGTTAATGATAGTACACAAATCCACCTTCTCGCCACAAAGCTTACTTCGTATGTAATCAGCCCCTTCGCACAGTTGCTGCAAATCGCAGGTCAAAAATGCATTCAGGTCATCACTACGGGTCAAACGACGACCCGCCACAATTTCTTTCGCAAGGGCAAGAGCATCCATAAAAACTTCCTGGATATAGTATGGTCCGCCCAAATTTAAAAAGTGAAGATTTCGCCGTCCAATACAATATTTTTAGAACTGGAAATTGAAATTTTCTATTACTCAAAGAACTATGTTAAACAGAAAGCCAAGGGATATAATGCTTAAGGCAACGTCATCATAAAGGAGAGCGCCGTTCCAAGGCGGGAAAGCACATCTAACTTCGCGATAGCTTTTTTGTTAAGTGCGCACAAAACGTCCTTGCTCGCGGCAAGGGAGTAGACGACTTTCAGAGCATCTCCACATTTTGTGGAGGTGCTTCTGCAAACTTCAGAGCATCTCCACATTTTGTGGAGGAGCTTCT
>DCGZ01000180.1 GCA_002314675.1 Fibrobacter sp. UBA1765
AGATCTTGATGGTATCAAAGGTATCAAGGCAGTCGAGCTTTGTGATTGCCAAGTGGGTAAGGCCGTTTACAGCGGCGGCCTTGCGAACAACAGGAGCGTCGAACCAACCGCAACGACGGTTACGTCCAGTTGTTGCGCCGTATTCGTTACCGATCTTACGGAGGTTGTCGCCGACTTCGTCAAGAAGTTCTGTCGGGAACGGACCGTTACCGACGCGGGTCGTGTAAGCCTTTACGACACCGACAACCTGGTCAAGAACTGTAGGACCGATACCGGAGCCGCAAGCTGCGTAACCAGCAACGGTATTGCTGGAAGTTACGAACGGGTATGTACCCTGGTCAACGTCAAGGATTGTGCCCTGGGCACCTTCAAAAATCAAGCGCTTGCCAGCCTTGACTGCCTTGTAGAGCATTTCGCTAACGTCTGCAACGAACGGCTTGATCTTTTGACCGAGTTCAAGGTAATCCTTGATAACAACTTCAGGGTCGATAGCTTCGACATCGTACATTGCAGCAAATTCTTCGTTATGAACCTTTGCCATGGCTTCGACACGTGGACGGAGTTCCTTTTCGTCAAGGAGGTCGCCAACGCGAACGCCGATGCGGTTCACCTTGTCGCTGTAGCAAGGGCCAATGCCACGACCGGTGGTGCCAATCGCAGCCTTGCCAGCCTTCTTTTCCTTGGCCTTGTCAAGTGTAGAATGGTACGGGAGAACTACGTGCGCATTGTTTGCAATGAACAAGCGACCTTCCGGCTTAATGCCCTTGGTATGGAGGTCTTCGATTTCTGCAAGAGTCTGGATCGGGTCAAGAACAACGCCGTTACCGATAACGCAGAGCTTGTTTTCGTGCATGATGCCCGATGGGATCAAATGGAATACGAACTTCTTGTCGCCCACTTCAACAGTGTGGCCAGCGTTTGCGCCACCCTGAAAACGTACAATGATATCAGCATCGAGAGTCAAAAAGTCGACAATCTTAGCCTTGCCTTCATCGCCCCACTGGGAGCCAATAACAACACGATTTGCCATAGTGCCTTCTTTAAATGCCGGTTTTCACCGGGATAAATTACCCACAAAAGATAGTATTTTACAAAATAATGGCTAGATAGAATAAAAAAAGAGTCCGCAATTTTTATTGCGGACCCTTCCCCATTACAAAAAGGGAGTTTTTTAAGCCAAGCGGCTAATCATGTAACCAGCGCAAACTGCGGTACCGATCACGCCAGCAACGTTCGGGCCCATGGCATGCATGAGGAGGAAGTTCTGCGGGTCGTACTTAGCACCTTCAACCTGGGAAACACGGGCTGCCATAGGAACTGCAGAAACGCCTGCGGAACCGATGAGCGGGTTGACCGGGTTCTTCGGGGAGCACTTGTTCATGATCTTTGCAAGGAAGAGGCCTGCTGCGGTAGAGAAACCGAAGGCGACAACGCCCATGGCAATGATCATAAGAGTCTGGCCGCGAAGGAAGATGTCGGCAGACATGGTAAGGCCAACGGAAGTGCCAAGGAAGATCGTAACGATGTTCATGAGTTCGTTCTGGGCAGTCTTTACAAGACGTTCCACAACGCCAGCTTCCTTGAAGATGTTACCGAGCATGAGCATGATGATAAGTGCAGATGCATCAGGAACAACGAGGAGGCAGACGATCATGACGAGAACTGCGAACACGATGCGTTCGAGCTTGCCAACCTGACGGAGGGCCTTCATACGGATCTTGCGTTCCTTGTCATTTGTCATGAGACGCATGATAGGCGGCTGGATAAGCGGCACAAGAGCCATGTAAGTGTAAGCGGCAACGGCAATAGGTCCAATCAAGTGCTTTGCAAGCTTGTTAGCCGTAAAGATGGATGTCGGACCGTCGGCACCACCGATAATGCCGATAGAAGCTGCTTCACCAAGGGTAAAGCCGCCAAATGCTACTGCGCAGAACATTGTTGCGAAAACGCCGAACTGTGCACCACCACCGAGGAGGAGCGTACGCGGGTTAGCGATGAGCGGACCGAAGTCGGTCATGGCGCCAACACCGAGGAAGATAATCGGTGGGAAGAGTTCCAAGTGGATACCCTGGCTGATGTAGTAGTAAAGACCACCAGTCGGGCTGAACATGCCTTCGATGCTCCAGCCGCCGTCATAGAAACCTGCTGTAGGAATGTTGACGGCGAGTGCGCCGAGGGAAATCGGCAAAAGCAATAAAGGCTCGAATTTTTTCACGATCGCAAGATACATGAGAACGCCGGATACGATCCACATGACAATCATCTGCCATGTGACGTACTGGAATCCGGTATCCTTAGCAAAATCAAGGACCGATGCTAAAACTTGAGACATAGGTTACCTTAGCCGATTGTAACGAGAACTTGGCCTTCGGAAACAGAATCCTGTTCCTTGACATTGATAGAGGTGATGGTACCTGCAACTGGAGCCGGAACCGGAGTTTCCATCTTCATTGCTTCGAGAACCATGATTTCCTGGTTAGCTTCAACCTTGTCACCGACCTTGCACTTGATCTTGAACACAAGACCCATCATTGGGCTTGGAACAGGAGTGCCAGCACCAGCAGGTGCTGCAGCCGGAGCGGCTGGGGCAGCGACAGGAGCTGCAACTGGTGCTGCTACTGGAGCAACTGCTGCAGGAGCAACGGAAACTGGTGCTACTGCACCGTTAAGAACTTCAACTTCAACGTCGTAGCTCTTGCCTTCAAGTGTAATGCGGAGTGTCTTTTTCATAATAGTATTTCCTGGCTTATTACTTAAGCCCGTTGGAGTGAAGATTTGCACGACCCTGGGCAACCCATGCCAAGTTGTCGTTATTAACTGGACGGAAGGAAACCACGTTGCATGGTTCACCGAGAACTTCCGCTGCCGCGACAGCAAAGATCATTGCAAGCTGTGCGTTTGTAAGACCTGGATGAATCTGGTCTTCGGTGCCTTCGAGAGCGGCCTGGCAGGCAACACCGATAAGAGCCTGGAACTGAGCGTTCGTAAGGCCCGGATGAATGCTCGGGGCATTCGGATCGAGGTTGGTTACTGGAGCAGGAGCCGGTGCAGGTGCTGCAGGAGCAGGAGCTGCCTTTGGAGCAGGAGCCTTTGTAAGGCCAAGCTTTGCCATGACAAAGGACATCGCATAGGTAAGGAGGCAAAGGCCGATGATTACGACCATAACCACGATGAGACCAGTTGCCTGGAACTCAACGAGCTTACCGATTGAGAATGTTTCCTTTGAACCAGAGCATACGCCTGTTTCAGTATTGTATTCGCCAGCGCAGTATTCGGAACCGAGCTTTGCCTTTGCAATCGGCAAAACCTTACCAGCTGCGTCTTCCTTAACCTTCAAGGCCATACGGGCTTCAGTAGACTGAGCGTAGGTCTTGTAAAGGACTGTGTAGCTACCGTCGTGAGCTTCCACAATCTTATAGACTGTAGAGTCCGTGCCTGGAGTAAGTTCAAGTTGGGCAGTTACCTTGGCAGCCTGTGAAGGCGGCATCATGGCAAGCTGTTCCTTGAACTTTGCAGGAACCGGGTTTGCTACGGTTTGTGTGTTTGTTGTTTCGTTCATAATGGATTATAATGGGCTCAAGCCATTCTTCTTGGATGGGCGTGAAACGCGCTTTGTGAGCAGGGAGCGAAGGCTGAGAGCCACGCGAGCGCGGGTTTCGGCCGGAGTAATAACATCGGTAATGATGTCATTTTCTGCAGCCTGGTACGGGTTGGAGAACTTGTTACGGTAGTCGTCGGCAAGTTCCTTGAACTTGGCCTGCGGGTCTGCCGCTTCCTTGAGCTCCTTCTTGTAGATAATCTTTGCAGCGCCTTCTGCACCCATAACTGCGATTTCTGCAGTCGGCCATGCGAATACGACGTCTGCGCAGAGGTCCTTGGAACCCATTGCAATGTAGGCGCCACCGTATGCCTTGCGCATAATGACTGTTACAAGAGGAACAGTGCAGTTTGCGTATGCATAGAGAACCTTTGCACCGTGGCGGATAATGCCGCCGCGTTCCTGGGCAAGGCCAGGCATAAAGCCCGGAACGTCCTGGAGGGTTACGATAGGAATGTTAAATGCGTTGCAGAAGTTGATGAATTCTGCAGCCTTGTCACTTGCATCAATATCGATGCAGCCAGCCTTGAACTTCGGCTGGTTGGCAATGATACCAACAACAATGCCGTCGATACGAGCAAAGCCAGTGATCATATTCTTTGCAAAGTCGCGCTTTACTTCGAACCATTCACCCGGGTCTACGAGGCGTTCGATAACCTGGTAGGTGTCGAGCGGAGTCTTTGCATCTGCCGGAACAACTTCGTTCATGCCTGCATCCGGTTCCAAGGAAAGGGATTCGGAGAAGCGATGCGGAGGATCCTGCATGTTATTGCTCGGGAGGAAGCTCAAGAGACGCTTGATGATGTTCAATGCGTCGGCATCGTTTTCGGCAACAAAGTGAACGTTACCGGAAACTGCAGCGTGAGCTTCGGCAGTTGCGAACTGATCGAGCGGAGCTTCCTGGCCAGTTGCAGCCTTGATAACTTCCGGGCCGCAAATAAACATGTTGGACTGCTTCTTGACCTGGATGCAGAAGTCCATGAGGGCAGGGCTATAGGCAGCACCGCCAGCGCACGGGCCAGCAATAAGGGCAATCTGAGGAACAACGCCAGAGGCCATCACGTTTGCACGGAATACCTGACCGTAGCCAGCAAGGCTCTTAACGCCTTCCTGAATGCGTGCTCCACCGGAGTCGTTCATGCTGATGATCGGGTTGCCAAGCTCGATAGCCTGGTTCATTGTTTCTGCCATCTTGCGGGCGTGCTTGGAACCAAGGGAACCGCCGCTAACCATAAAGTCCTGGCTAATAACAGAAACCGGGCGGCCATCCACGAAGCCAAGACCGGTTACGACACCGTCACCTGGCAAAGACTTCTTTTCAAATCCAAAACCGCGAACATCGTGGTTTACATGGGCACCGAATTCCTGGAAGGAACCGCTATCCACAAGACCCGAAATGCGTTCACGGGCAGTCATTAAACCTTTAGCGTGGCGAGCCGCGATCTTTTCGGTATCGCCATTGATCACCTGACGGCGCTTGTTCAAGTCGTCAAGTTTTTCTTGCTGAATTGCCATAACTAACCTTTTTATAGTGTGTACAAAATATACACAATAAATATAGTTTTCAGGTAGAGCTTGTATAGATTAAAAAACGCCGTACAGGCAGCTTTTGCGCCGGCAAAAAGTCTTTTTATAAAAAAGTTATTCAATAACTTACAAAAATGTCCTAAAAAGGCATTTTACCGGCAATTCCCGTTTCGAATCATCGAAGCGGCTCCCGTATGGGCAACGTTATCGTGCAATGCCGTAGGCACAAGCATCATTTCATTACAGCTCAAGTGATGCGGCGTTAGACCGTTCTGCTTAACCCAGCGTTCCGCATCGCTCACAGAAACATTCTTCTTTGCCGCTATTTTTGCATAGAGCTTCGGAAAATCTTCTTCATTTTTACCCGTAAGCCCCGCAATTTTATAAGTACCGCGGCTCCAATCCGAAAAATCGGGCATCTTATTTGGTTCTTTGCCGGTAAAACGAATGCCGCGGCCATGCGTTATCGCGTTAACCTCGGGGATTTCACTTTTCCACAAGGTCTTTTTTTCGTTCCAATGCCCGCCGTGCCCATCCCGGGGCATCAGGAACTTGCGATCTTCCAAGGCAACCTTTTGTTCGTATGCCTTGATTCGATCTGAACGCGCAGAAAGCTTTGAAGCCTTCGCAGACCTAGCGCCAATACCAACAAGCCTTACCGCCCCATAAGTCAAGTCGGCAACCACAAATTGCCAGGTAACCCAGCCGGAAACAAATGCGCCAATATATTCATCACGGTACTTGCGATCAATGCCGAGCTT
Source organism: Fibrobacter sp. UBA1765 (assembly GCA_002314675.1). Lineage (GTDB taxonomy): Bacteria > Fibrobacterota > Fibrobacteria > Fibrobacterales > Fibrobacteraceae > UBA1765. The sequence continues at coordinate 5,887 of DCGZ01000180.1, forward strand.
CACAAAATTGGAGTCAGCCTCGTTTGCAAATTCTTCGACAATACGTTCAAACTCCCCCTTCATATAATCCGGCAGTTCCGCAAGCTTTTCCTTGCCGACACCCGCCAAATGCGAGAGGGAATCCATGTTAGCGTTACGAACCGCAAAAGCCTCTGCCATAATGGCCTGGTCCCTGGCCTTTTGCAGCAAGGCCCCATAGTCCGCCCCTGCAACTTTTTTTGCAACATCAGGAATGCCCTCTATAAAATCCCAGGTTTCTTGAAAGCCTACAGAAACACCTCGCGTATACCCCGCAAGGATTGCAAAGATTGCAAGGGAATCCACATCGGAAGGCAAGGCTGCGACACCAGCCATTACCAAATCGCCCGTTTTTCCAAGCCCGTTTTCAAGAGACTCCGCGGCCCCTTCCCCCACATAACGCGCAGTTTTTTCAACAAGCCAGCCAGAAAAATTCTGTGCACCAGGAGAGGCTTTTTCAGCAACGGTTTTCACTCCAGAAGAAACCGCATTTGCACCATCTGCAACATGCCGCGAGACGTTTCGCACCCCATCTACAAAAGTGCGTTCTGGAGCGATGACCCCATAAGTACGCAAGGCTTCCGTTATTAGCGTATCGGCATGGCGTTTGCCATCTTCAAAAAACTCAAAAACTGCAGTAGAATCATCTGCCGAAAACCAATGAGTCGCCATTTCGCCATTTTCATCAAATGTCGTGCGTTCAAGCAAGGCCCCGTCACCATCAAAAACTTCTACAGGGCTTCGTTGTGACGATGCGCATGCAAAAAGAAATATGGGAGACGCAAAAACAAGTAAAAGGCGAAAGAAACGTTCCATACCCTATATATAGATATATAAGAAAAAAAATCAAAATACTTTATTGCTTTTTCTGGTATTCTATATATAATAAGGCTTGATGTAAACACTTACACCCAAAAGAAACGCCCTAGAGAATCCATGGAAATTCTGTATTCGCTTGGCTCCATAGCCTGGTCCCTAGTCAAAATCCTTTTTTCTGTAATCATCTGTCTTTGCGCATTTGCCGTAGATTCATGTTCTGCAATATACCACGCAATCAACGAAAAACAAGAACAGCCGCAAATAGTCAGTCAAAGGCAATCTAAATATTCAGAACGGCTCAACCAAAGCGAAATCCACGAAGAGCTTATTAACCTTACAAGGCAAAAAAGCGATGTCGACATATCACATTTACACCATGCCCTAGATGAAGCTGGAATCATCACTGTTGCAGCCTACAAATCCATAATGGGCGACAACTATGTTCCGGTCATCACAAGTGGAAACGATTCCCACGAACACACGCACAATTCAAAGCATTACAGGGATGCCGCACTTGACTTTAGGCTCAACGACATTAGTTCAGCAAGAGACCGCGAAAGAATCTACCAAACAGTCAAGGAAGATCTAGGCAACGACTTTGTGGTACTTCACGAAAGCAAGGGTTCACAAAACGAGCACATTCACGTGCAATTAAAGTGAGAGCTTCCATTTGACTTGCGCTAAACGCAATAGCCACCGATTTGACGATTAAAACAAACCAAATTTTGTTATATGGCATGCTTCGCATGCATATAGTACGGCTCGGTCATGAAAAATAAGCAAGCTTATTTTTCGCAACGCTCGCCTTTTGTTATATTGGAGTCATGGCTTTGAAGAACTTTCCCATCGGCGTTCAGGATTTTGCGAGCATTCGCAACGAAGGCTTTTTTTATGTAGACAAGACTGACCTTGTCTATAAGTTGACTCATACAAGTAAGTTTTACTTTCTTAGTCGCCCGCGCCGTTTCGGAAAGTCGCTCCTTGTTTCTACGCTGCAGTGCTACTTCGAAGGTCGCAAGGAACTGTTCACGGGCCTTGCCATGGAGCATCTGGAGACCGAATGGAAAAAGTATCCGGTTTTCAAGATTAGCTTTGCGGGGAACAAGTTCGATACGTTGGAATCCCTGCAAATCGCCCTCGACAATATGATGGCCGCATTCGAAGAACAGCTGGGTATCAAGAATACGGCGAAGTTTGAATGGGGAGTCCGGTTTGGCAACATCCTCCAGGCGGCCTACAAGGCTACGAATACCCCGCCGGTGGTTCTCGTGGATGAATACGACGCACCGCTTCTCGACAGCATGGATAACCCCGAGCTCCAGCTGGTTCTCAAAAACGAAGTCCGCAAGCTGTTCAGCCCCCTCAAGGATTTGGGAGGCATTCTCCGTTTCGTGTTCCTCACGGGCATTTCCAAGTTCAGCCAGCTTTCGATTTTCAGCGAGCTCAATAACCTGAAGGTCATCACCATGATGGATGACTATGCGGCCATCTGTGGCATCACCAAGGAAGAGGTGTTCACGCAGATGCAGCCCGAAATCCAGGCATTGGCCGACAAGAACAAGTTGACCTACGACGAAGCCTGTGCGGCTCTCCAAAAAAAATATGACGGCTATCATTTCAGCAAGAATTCGCCCGATGTATTCAATCCGTTTAGCTTGATCAATGCGTTAAACGATCTGGATCTCACAAACTTCTGGTTTGCTACCGGCACGCCGACAATTTTGACCAGGCTTGTTGCCAAGTACAAGATGGACCCGGTCATGTTCGACGAAGGTTTTGATGCGACTCAGGATATGTTCGACGCCCCGACAGAAACTGCTACAGACCCAATTCCCATGCTGTATCAGAGTGGCTACCTGACCATCAAGGGAACAAAATCAGGCAACCGCTATATTTTGCAATTCCCCAACGACGAAGTCCGTTTCGGTTTCGTAAAATGCCTTATGCCGTACTACGCCGCAAAGGAAGTCCGCGAAAACGACACGTTCCTCATGCGCTTCGCCGACACTATGGAAGAAGGTCGCATCGACGACGCACTGAACCAGGTCAAGGCATTTATTTCGGGAGTCCCGTACAACGCCACAAAGCAGAACGAAAACTACTACCGGACACTATTTTACTTTATCTTCAAGCTTAGCACACCTTACGTTACAAACATTGAAGAATGCAGTGCTGCAGGCCGCGCTGACGCCGTTGTAGAAACAACCGACGCAGTCTATGTTTTTGAATTCAAGCTTGACGCAAATGGTACTGCCGAAGACGCATTGAAACAGATTGATGACAAGGGTTACTTGATTCCGTACACAGTAACAAATAAGGCAGACGGAACACCGAAAAAGCTATATAAAATCGGAGTCGCCTTTGATGCGGGAAAGCGAACCATCGGCGAATGGAAAATCGTAGAAGGATAACGCTGTATTAGCCCTAATCCTTCCTTACAACCATCGTTCGGTAGAGCTTTTGCCCTGCGCCAAAATACTTTTCTTCAAACGCTGTTTCAGGAACCAAAGGGACAAAACTTTCAAAGTTTACCGAAAGTTCAAGTTCCATGGCAGAACCTGCAATGTTTGCAGCCTCTGCAAATTCCCTTGCATAGATTTCCCAGTTGGTACGCAGTTCCGTAACGGGAGAAAGTTTCAACATCGCAGGAAACACTGGACTCAAGTGAAATCTTCTTGTAGCTTCGCTTGACTTTGGCCACGGATTCGGGTAGAATACCGCATGGTGAACAATATTCCAGTTGGCAGAAAGCGCAAGGCGCCAAAAGTCAAGAAGTTCCGCACGTACAAATAAAATTCTTGAAAGCAAATCTTTGTCACAAAGCAACGAGGAACTCTTGGAAAGCCTGACTTCGGACTTGTCTACCGCAACCACGACGCATTCAGGGAACCTTGCGGCAAGCGCAAAGCTAGAGCGGCCAGTCCCACAACCGGAATCCAAGACAACGGGGCGACCGGCAGCACGAACAAAGGCGTCTGCGGCTCCAAAAGCCTTTACCGTATGTTCGGCAAAAGGACGGCGATACTCGGTGCTTACGTACCGGATAACGGTTTCTTCAAGGTTTTCGTAAATGTCGGCTTGATTCGATGTAACTTCGTGCACGGTTCTTTGCTGCATAATTCAAAATTAGTTTTTTTATTTAGGGTTTTTGTTATTTTTATATGTATATGGAATACAAGAATATAGTCGGCCTAATCGGGCCCGAAGTACTTGCCGATCTAGAAAACGGCAAACAAGAAATTGTAGATGCAGTCGCTGCTTGCGACATCCTGGAAATTCGTTACGACTGGTTCACAGACAAGGCCTCGTGGCCAATGATTCCTGAACGCATACATAAGGTAACAGACAAAATTTTACTTGGTACAATTCGACTCGTTGAAGACGGGGGCAAGTACAGCAACGCAGAAGCGGCAAGCCGCCTCGACGACTGGAAGGCAATTCTTTCTGCAAACGACATTCCGAACATCCTCGATATCGAATACAACCACATAGACCAGTACATGCCTTTGTACGCACTTACAAAGGGCAAAAACATCGACCTGATTATTTCGACCCATGATTTTCAAAGCATTCCAGACGACGAAGACATGGATAGCCTTGTACGAATTGCCGAATACATGCACGCAAGCGGCGTAAAAATTGCGGCCATGAGCATTGAACCGGGCGACACCAAACCGCTCTACCAGTTCACCAAGAAAAATTCAAAGAAATTCAAATATGTAGCCGCGTTCGCCATGGGAGAAACCGGGCAGGCAAGCAGAATCATTACCTTGCAAAAGGGCGGCAACCTGACATACGGGTCTTTCGGCAAAACAACCGTCCCGGGTCAAATTCCGGTAACCCAAATGAGGGAAATTCTAAAAAAGATCCCTTCAAACGCATCGGAAACGCTCATTTTTGACCTTTTAGGCAAAGATTTCGGCTTGTAATGATTAAAAAAGGTGCAAACCGCGCCTTTTTGTGCTACATTTTGAATATGAAGTGCGAAAGCACAATTCTTTGAGGAGAAATATGCATCTTTCAGATAGATTCGTCGACAACTGTATCATTATAGATTCCAGTTCTACCGACAAAGAAAGTATCTTGAACGAAATGGTGACGACTCTTTGCAAAGTCTACCAACTTAAAGATCAGGACACGATTTTAGACGCCGTAATGGAACGCGAGAAATCCCGTTCCACCGGTATCGGTTGTGGCCTTGCCATTCCGCATGCCAAGGTGGACTGCGTAGACCGCATGTGCATCGTGGCCGCCACCGTAAAGAACGGCATTGAATTCGATTCCCTTGATGGAGAAGACGTAAATCTTCTCATCTTGATCGTGAGCCCGGAAAACACCGTAGGCCCGCACCTCAAGGCCTTGTCTTCTGTTAGCAGGCTGCTTGCAGACGGTTCTGTCCGCCAGGACCTGATTGACGCCAAGACCCCGGAAGAATTCCTTACTATTCTCAAGAAAGCAGAGGATAAATACCTGTAATCCCCTTGACGGGGTTGCCCGATTTTAATAACTTTGGGCACAAATTCGGTCGGTTAGCTCAGTTGGTTTAGAGCGCTGCTTTCACACGGCAGAGGTCATTGGTTCGAATCCAATACCGACCACGAAAAAGCCTCCCAGACGGGAGGCTTTTGGTTTTTAAATCGATGCTGGGTATAAATCGCAAATTTTAGCTTCTTTGATAATACCCAGGGCTCTATTGATTTTCTTTTTGCACTTTTCCATAGATCCTAGCCAACCTTCTTTTAAACCAAGGCCAATAATGATATCCATGGCCGGCTTGTAAATTTCATTCATCATGATATTCACAGCGTCCTGATCGCTGGTTGCATTGATGACAACATCAAAATGGAAATCATTGCCAGGACGGTCCCTAAGCCGTTCTATCTTAAACACGTCAGGATTTTTGCTTTCTATTGCTTGCGCGTGTAACAAAAGAGTTTTTCCAAATTCGTATCCGTTTTCATCGCAATTGTGATTAGAAATTTCCACATAGTAACGAACTTGATCTTTACGATCAATACCCTTTACAAAAGCAAACTTGTTAACTCCAGCAATACCATCACCAATATCTACTAGACTGACTGTTGCGTACACTTCATTTCCTTTAAACAAGTTCCCTCTTGTTAACATTGGAATTTCCTTGTACCTGGTAAAATATCTGAAATCTGGATCATTCACTCTGATGGATTCAAACAAATTAAACAAATTTAGATGATCTATCGGCGTTATTCTCACTGCATTAGCCCTCATAAAAAGTTTAGTTAATAAAATAATATATTCTTTAACATCGCTTGCGGCAAGTAATATTTTTGCACTTTCAAAAAAAAATTATATAGTTTAAAGAGTAACGATTCAATACTTTTCGCTCGTTTTTTTGCACGGAGGCCCTTATGATCAATATTCCCAAAATAGACAACACCAAGGAACTTGAAGACGCTAGCCGCCGCATAAAAAAACGTGAAATCTTTTTGGATAAAATTCAGGGGAGCCTAATCGGAGGCGCTGTTGGCGATGCTCTTGGCTATGCCGTAGAATTTGAAAGCCTAAAAAGAATTCAGGCAAAATATGGAGAAAGGGGCATTCAGAAATTTCAACTGCAAAACGGGCTTGCCAGGATTTCTGACGACACCCAAATGACGCTTTTTACGGCTAACGGTATTTTGTGTGCAGAAACAAAATACACGTTGCACGGGCTAGCCTCATGCGACACAAATGAATTTGTCTACAAGGCCTATCTAGACTGGTTAAAAACCCAGTGCGGAGCTGCACGACCAAAACAAGATTCGTCCACCCTTGAACAATTCGGAATTTCCTGGTTGCTTGACGTTCCAGAACTATTCGTAGCAAGGGCTCCGGGAAACACATGCTTGAACGCATTGGGTTCTGGCATCAAAGGCTCGATTGCAAAGCCTATAAACGACAGCAAGGGCTGTGGCGGTATTATGCGGGTAGCTCCACTTGCACTGCGCTATGGAGATACTCCATCGGCAGGCCTTGATACCCAGGGAGCAGAGCTTGCCGCCATTACCCATGGACATTCCCTTGGCTACATTCCGGCAGCGGTGTTCACGCACATTGTGGCAGCGGCAACTTACGGCACATGCCTGCATAGCGAATCGTTCTTTGACATTGTTGAAGAAGCCATGTTTGAATGCAAAAAGATTTTTGGGGACGATAAGAACTGGCGCTACTTTGAAAACATCATGAACAAGGCTATCGAATTTGCCGACCCGTGCAACAACACGCTCGACGACTTCACAAATATCAAGAACATCGGAGAAGGTTGGGTCGCCGAAGAAACTTTGGCCATAGCCGTGTACTGTTGCTTGCGACATGCCGATGATTTTTCGGCAGCAATCATAGCCTCTGTAAATCACGACGGAGACAGCGACTCTACCGGGGCCATAACGGGTAACATCATGGGAGCGCTCCTTGGCTACGACATGATCAACGATAAGTGGAAACGCGATTTGGAACTCCATAATGAAATTCTGGAAATTGCAAAGGACCTTTGCCACGGCTGCCAAATGCATGCCTACGGCGCTTACCGCGACAAGAAATGGCTCAAAAAATACGAGGAAGGCAAGATCGGTTAGGATCTAGGGGCTAGTCAATTCTGAATTAAGAATTAAGTATGCAGAATTATGAATTGACAATGACATGAATTTCTGACGACAGCCTACAGCCGACTGACTACAACATTTACTCTAGGCGCGCAAGCGACGACCTCACACCTCCTTTCTGGCTCCCAGTTTCTTGTTTCTGTTTTCTGAATAGCTATATTTGCAAAAAAAATTGAAAGGATTTCTTATGAGCCAGTTTAAAGCTTATTTCCAGAATATCAACGGTGAAGATACTTACCCGTTGACTGACGTGATTTACCGCAGTAAAGTCGACAACAGCCTTTTGGAAGTGCATCACGACCGCGAAGCGCTCGCAAGCCGCAGCCCGGAAGAATGGAAGAAGCTTTTTGCAGAACGCCGCATGAGCTTTAAGCCAGCAGACCAGAGCGGTATCTGGAGCAAGCGTGAAATGGTTCTCCCGGATATGCCGGAAGAAGACATCGTTACCATGCGCGAAGGCTGGAGCCCACTTTTTGACGCAAGCATTCTCGCCCGCGAACTTGGCATGAAGAAGCTTTCCGTTAAGCTTTGCGGAAACTCTCACACAGGTTCCTTCAAGGACCTCGGCATGACAGTTCTTGTTAGCCAGGTAAACCACATCATCAAGAAGAACATTCACCCGATCGACGCCGTTGCTTGCGCTTCTACCGGTGATACTTCTGCAGCACTTTCCGCTTACTGCGCAAAGGCTGGCATTCCAAGCATCGTGTTCCTCCCGGCAGGCAAGACAAGCACAGCCCAGCTCATTCAGCCGATTTCTAACGGCAGCATCGTGCTCGCCCTTGACACGGACTTTGACGGTTGCATGAAGATTGTCCAGCAGGTTACAGCAGACAACCGCATCTACCTTGCAAACTCCATGAACAGTCTCCGCGTCGAAGGCCAGAAGACGATTTCCCCGGAAATCTGTCAGGAACTTGGCTGGCGCGTTCCAGACACAGTCATTATCCCAGGCGGTAACCTCGGTAACGTTTCTGCACTTGCCAAGGGTTTTGAAGACTGCATGGCCATGGGCCTTATCGACCATCTGCCGCGCATCATCGTTGCCCAGGCAGAAAACGCAAACCCGTTCTACCAGGCATACACTCGCGGATTTGACCAGCTTGTTCCGATGCAAGCCAAGAAGACTCTCGCAAGCGCAATCCAGATCGGTAACCCGGTTAGCTACCCGAAGGCAGTTCGCGCAATCCAGAAGACTAACGGCCTTGTTGTTAGCGTAAACGAAGAAGAACTCGCAAACGCAGCTCACCGTGCAGACCGCACCGGCCTCTACTGCTGCCCGCACACTGGTGTCGCCCTCGGCGCTCTTGAAAAGCTCCGTGCAGCAGGCACAATTTCTGCAGACGAAGAAGTTGTCGTAATCAGCACCGCTCACGGCCTCAAGTTCACGGAATTCAAGGTGAACTACCACGAAAAGCAGCTTGAAAACATCGTCTCTAACTTCGCAAACCCAGTGTTCAAGGCAAAGGCAGAAATCGGCCCAGTCATGGACATTTTGAAGAAAGAGATGGCTGCTCGTCGTCGCTAGACGACGAAGGCTATCGGCCGAGACGAAGACGAGGCAAATGCCTTTAAGCCGTCGCTAGACGACGAAGGATTTCAAGTTCACAAGAAAAACCTCGCGATTGAAGTCGCGAGGTTTTTTCATGGTGCATCTTTTTACTTGCCCAAAAGCTTTTGTTCAAGCTTTGCGGGGAGTTTCGCAAGGTTACGCACAAGACCGTAAATTGCAGAAAGTTCATTGCGTGTCGGCTGCAAACGCTGAACCATTGTAGACACGAACTTTTCTCGCCATTCCTGGTCTTTATATTGACCAGTCAGATTGCGTTCCAAGAACTGCTTGAAACTTTCGATTTGTTCAATTGTTGCCTTGCCAGTTTCTGCAACGCCTCGCGTCGGTCGCTTTGCACGGCCATTGCCATTATCCAAGGAACCGGAACGGCAAAGTTCATAAAGCCCTGCCGTAACGGCCTGCCCAAGGTTAAGGCTCATAAGCCCTGGCACCGGGATTTCACACTGGTAAGAACAAGCCTTGACTTCATCAAGAGAAAGTCCACAAGATTCGCGCCCAAACACAAGAGCGACTGTTCCTTCGCTAGGAACATATTCCGCAATATCAGGGAGCATAAAATGCTTTGTAGGGCAACCAAAAACACGACGGCTAAAAGCGATCGCGCATTGGCAATCAGCAATGGCTTCTGCAAATGTATGCACCACTTTCGCATTATCCAGAATGTCGTGGGAATTTGCCGCGGTACGGTAAGACTTGTCATTTACAGTCTTCATGGACTTCGGGTACACAATGCGCAAATCAGAAAGGGCGTTGCAACGCATGGCGCGAGCCACAAAGCCAACATTGTGAGGATGTTCTGGTTCAACAAGGACTACTACAAATTTTGCCATAATATTTCGACTTAAAGTTTTACAAACCAAATGTAGTTTTTTACACTCAATTTTAAGCACAGCTCTAACCACAGCTATGGTTAAAATACCATAGGCACATTCAACAATATGTGTAAAAATTTTAATCATTTATAAAAAATCAAACCAAATTTACACATCATTTTACACGTAAATAACACACAAATTGAACACACTCATCAACATTTTGTGTAAAAATTATTTATTTTCTAAGTATGTGCATCATAGAACACCTGTTTGATTATGACGATTTTCGCAAGTTCCTTCAAGACTACTTTGAAGAACAAAAGAAGCTGCGCACCATTTTTTCGCACCGCTTTTTCGCGGCAAAGGCAGGCTTCAGCAGTTCCTCCTATTGCTTAAATGTCATTAAGGGGCGTTTTAACCTTACCGCAAAATCAATCGAAAAGCTAGCCAAGGCAATGGACTTTGAGCCGCTCCAAAAGCAATATTTCGAGGCGCTTGTTGAATACAACCAGGCAGAGCAAGTTGAAAAGCGTGAAAGCGCCTGGGAGCACATTCTAGAAATTCGAAAGCAAATCGAATTTACACACCTGACCAACCGCGAACACGCCTACTTTTCTAGATGGTACTACCCCGTCATTCGCGAATGTGCCGCAAGCGGCGACTGGAACGGCGATTACATAAAACTCGCCCGTTCGCTAGACCCAGTAATCACAGTCGATGAAGCGCGCGAAGCGGTCAAGGATCTGGTGGACTGGGGACTTCTCAAAAAAATCGATGATTCACACTTTGAAGAAACTTCGCAAATGCTTGACGCTACGGGTGTCGCCCCGATTGCATTAAGGCAAATTAGGCGCGAATACATTCAGCATGCCATCGGCGCTGTAGAAAGTAAGCCTAAAACGGAACGTTTTGCGGCATTCACTACACTCGCCATGAGCGAAAGTTCCTATGATTACGCTGTAGAAGTCATGGAAGAAGCTCGCAAGAAAATCATCGCGCGTGTAGCAAACGACAGCAACGTAGAACGCGTTTACGAAGCTATGTTTGTCATGTTCCCGATGAGCAAAAAGTTAACGAAGGAGGCAAAATGAAGAATCTTTTCAAAGGACTCGTTTTGACAGGTGTTGCAGCAACTTCGTTCGCATTTTTTGCAAGTTGCAGTTCCTCTGACGATGTGGCCGGCGGCGTAACAGATATCGGTAACACCATTGCAACGGATTCTACAGTATTCGCGGGCAAAGTCATTGATTTCGAAGGACGTGGTATAGTCGCAGCAAGAGTCGTTGCTTTCAGGGACGACGGAGTTTCAAGACTCGACTCCACAGAAACAATTTCCGATTCCCTTGGAAACTTTGAACTTAAATTCGCAAGCGACGACCTTCACAACGTCATATATGCAGAAAGCGATTCCCTGCAAGGTTTGCTTGGAGCATTGAAAACTAACGACACTTTAGATGTCATTGTTCAAGTCGGTAAAACAAAAATTTTGACAGGAAGCATAGAAGGCAAAACCTCCGGCTACGTGCGCATTGAAGGCACAAGCCTAGAAGCTGCTCTTGATAGCAACGGAGCATTCGCTTTTGACGCAATGCCTCCTGGAACAGACTTGCAGCTTGTATATGTACAAGGCGACAGCAGCGTAGGAACATTTACCTTTACAACAAACAATTCTGACAATCCCATAGCACTGCCTCCTTTCGACATCATTGACAAGGGAGTTTTAACAAGTACCGACTTGCATTCTGGAATTTCTTTTGGAGTCTCTTTTACGGAACCTCTAGAGATCAAGCGATCTGAAGTAATAACAAAGCACTTGGAAATGAATGGTTCCGAAAATGTTTACGACAACGACAGCACCATTGCAGAAAGCGTCGACTATGTCGAAGGCCCTCATGGCAACGGTTCAAATATAAAAGCGATTCTTTTGAAGCCAGGGCAATTCATTGAATTGGATTCCGTTGACATAACTGACGGCGACTTTACCATTTCTTTGTGGACAAAATGGAACGGGCCAAACGGCAATCATCAAGTTCTAGTTAGCGAAAGAGCCTACTGGAGCGATTCCACCTCGAAATTCCAGTGGCACTTTGAAAATACAGAAGGCATGTTCACAGTTATGAAAAGCATGCCGAAAGTTCCAGAAGCGATTACTTTCGGCGATTCTTCAATCGTACCTGTTGGCAAGTGGACTTTTTTAGCGCTTGTTTCTAAAGATCATCAAATCACAATGTACGTAAACGGCGAACAAGTTGGAGAAACACAAACGTTCATTCCAAACAAGCTTGAAAAAACAGTGCCATTCCGCATTGGAGGCGACGAAATTAGCACAGAAACTTGGAACGGTGCGCTAGACGAAGTGCTCATCGAAAATGTAGCCCGCAGCAAGGAATGGGTAAAGGAAAAGTTTTTACACACCTTTACACACTTTTAAATATCCAAAAGCAATCAAGCATTGCAACAATCCCAAACAATACATAATTTGATGCAAAAACATTTGGGATTGGGATATTTTTATGAAAAAACAAACTATCGCTGCATGCGCTTTTGCCACTCTCGTAGCAAGCGCTTTCGCTGCAGAAGGCGACGCTTACACATGGCCGACTTACCGCTCTGACTTGGATTACGATACGAAATCCAACTTGGGCGAAATCAAGCCGCCGACTCAGTTCAATAATAACTGTTCTGGTGTTACTGGCAAGAAAGCTGGCAAGTGGTGGGCATTTTACTGGGGCAAGGACCGCGATTCCCGAATTACCGATGTCACTATTGACAGCATTCTAAAAAAATACGACACGGATTTCACCTACCTCTATGATACTTTGGGCTGGGCTCCTGACGCTCAGGCCCAGGAAGGCAAGTACAGCGCCATCTATTATTACGGTTCCGGTACATGTGCCGGCGGCACCAAGGAAGATACAACTGGCGGCTGGCAGACTTATGTAGCGGGCTATACCGCCGTGGCGGCTTCTTTTTACCCACTTTACAGCTTTAATACCAGCTGCCCTTACCGCGATCGCGTTGCCCAGATGGATGCCATGATTCACGAAGGCATTCATTCCATGACCAACGGCTACCCTGGCGCAAAACAGGCCCACTGGTTCCAGGAAGCTGGCAACACCTGGATTCAGCAGGATATGTTCTCACATCGTGAAGGCATTTATAACGGCATGGGCTTCTTGAATGCGGCTACGGTGATTGCGCCATTCATGCCGATTGAATGCTACTCCGGCTGGCTTGTAGATGGAACTTTTGGCGGCCCAGGCGCCCAAGGCGTTACCGGCAAGAACCAGCGCTACCTTTTGGGTGGTTCCCAGTACAGCAACATCTTCCCCACCTTCATGGGAACTTGGCTTGGCACAGGTTCTGTGCGCTGGATTTATGGAAACGCTTACGGCAAGACCACCTACCTGCTTGAAACCTACGCATTGGAAAAGGGCTTGGGCCCCGATGCAACCCGCAGGCTCATTACCGAGTTCCGTGCAAGAATGGCCTTGCTGGATATGAAAAAGTGGTCAAACGAAATCAAGAATTTGTTGAACAATAATTTCGGCGGCACCAGTTACGAGGAACAGTACTACTGGGATAACGGCCAGTATCGAAACACCTGGAAAATGACTCCTTACCAGACCATGTCTGCAAGCGGAGAATTCCTGGTTCCCGACGAAGCTACAACTCCGGGCTGGTCTGGCTCCAATGTGATTCCTTTGAAGGTTGCAAGCGGCGCTAAGCAGGTGAAGGTGTCTTTCTACAATGTGGGTAACAATTCCAATAACACCAACATGAACTACTTGATTTGCTACCGCGCAACGGATGGTACCCCAGTGTATAGCGAGCCCATTACCGGCGAAGGTTCTGTGACCTTGCGCCTGGATAAGACCCCTTCTACAACAAGCGGCTCCCAGATGGTTTTTGCCGTGGTGGTGAATACAGATTACCAGTATAGCGGCAACGAAGACATCCGCAAGAATCATTACAATTACAAGATCAAGCTCGAAGAAGGCCTAAGCGGCGCGGGCGATGCAAACACCAAGTACTACAACAACTTTGTGCTGGATTACAAGTGGCCTGAAATCGGCGAATCCATTAAACCGGGGTCTTCTAGCAGCGTGCCCGCCAGCAGCTCCTCCAGCGTTGTGCCGGCAAGTAGCTCCAGTGTAAAGCCTGCAAGTTCCTCTAGCGTAAAGCCAAGCAGCTCTTCTAGCAGCTCTCAGCCTGTCGCAACCGATACGGTAAAATTCCAGATTTCAGCCACAGTTCAGATCAGCGAAGACTACGGCACCACAAGCGTAGATGTAGATACCAAGGCTTTCGCAAACGCAACCTTCTTCGCTGTGGATTCAGACAAGTCCTTCAATACAAATTCCACCGCCAAGGCACCCGGCCATTGGTTCGGCAAGAACGGCCAGGTGGTGGAATGGGGCGAAAACGCCTACGTGTTTGCAGAATGGGATTTGAACGCAGGCAAGGTTTCCATCGGGCATTACCCTAACAGAGTTTCTGCCGGTGAAGTCTACAAGTTTGCGCAGGGATTCAAGAGCACTGGCAAAGTGACCATTTACGAATTCACCGTGACCATTGCAAACGACGCCTCCGCCGAAGAACCCACTGTAAAGCCTTCCGAAGACCCGTCAGAGAATTCCTCTGAAAATACAACAGCAGTTAAGTTCAAAAATCAAGGACCCGCAAAATATTTGACGCTCAAAAATCGCCATGGAGTCATTGAAATCAAATACTCCATCAAGCATCAGGACAACGTAAAGATCAGTTTGTATTCGCCTTATGGCGGGCTGCTGTACCAGACAATTTCTGGTGTGAAGGCAGCCGGTGAATACCAGGAATATCTGGACTTGAATGCAGCGGGACTGCCGCAAGGCACGTACATTGTTAAAGTCTCCACAGGCTCTTATCGCGAAGCAAACAGCATCACCATCGTAAAGTAAATCAAATTTCTTCAACAAAAAAGGCTTCAACATTTTTCTGTTGAAGCCCCTTTTTTAATTATTTTTCCCTAAAAACAATCAACTTCGATTTCGCCCTGGTAGCACCGACAAAAATAATGTCCGACATGCTATGAGGTTCATTCGGAGCCTTTGTACTACGAGCGACATCGGTCAAGATTACAACAGGAGCATCGAGGCCCTTGATTCTATGAGCCGACACGACATTGATCAAGTGATCACTCAAGCCCTTGTCGCCTGTCACAGTCCAATTGTACTTGGTATCGTCTAAATTCTGCAAAGACGACTTTCGCTGGCTGCGTACAGACACAACAAGAATGTCGGAACGCTTAACCTTGCGTTTTTCAAGTTTCGCAACGCACTTGTCAAGCATAGCAATCTGGTCTTCTGGCTTTTTATAAAGAAGCACTTCCGGCTTGTCACCAAGCGGCGTATCCGCATAGGTTGGAACAGACACGCCCGTAACGCAACGAACCCATTCCAATATATTCTTTGTAGAACGGTAGCCACGTCCAAGAACAATGACAGGCATCTGGTTCAGAAAATCGTTATTATACCAGTCTCGACCAGCGTACATTTTTTGACGTGGATCGTAAAAATACCGAACAATACCTTTTTTAGGATCTGCCAAAAGCTTAAAGGCAGGCTCTATCCAAGAAGCCATCCAGTCCTGGCCCTCGTCAACAATCACGGCATCAAACAAGCGCTTTTGAAGTTTCTTGTCCTTATGCATTTTTTCAAGCGCCATGCCAAAGGCAGCCGGCAATGATTCATTGTAATAAACATCAACATCCGTTTTAGGAGCCTTGTGCGGAACGCCCGAAACTTTAGCAAGCTTCACGTACTTTTGGCACCACTTGGCGTAATTGTGAATTTCAACGAACTTGTCAAGGCCATTTTCCTTGAATGTCTTTTCAAAGGAATCCGCCAAAAGCTCGTTGTAGCAAATCACGGCAACCCGCTTTTCCATTTTGGCAAGGCGCATCGCTTCCCACATTACAAGCATCGACTTTCCGGAACCGGCAACACCTTCTACGCGAAGCTTTGGATTGCGTTGAATCGATTCCATAAGCATTTCTTGCGTAAGTGTCGGCTGTACACGGGACTTGTTTTCAAGGTCCCAGAGGTCCGGTAATGAAACCGCCTCTTCATTCTTGGAATAACCGCCGAAGAATTCGCAAAGCCGTTCCAAGTCATCGTCTTCTAAAGGAACATTTGGGAACGGGTTATTGCCATGCGAAGCTTCCTTGATATAAAGGATTTCTTTTACCCTTTTTAAAAAGGCATCAACATTTTCAAGGTCTGATTTTAAAAATATTCGCTGCCTTGGAATTTCATTCTGGGGAATATTCTTAGCGGAATTCATATCACCAAAGCAAACGGCCCATTGAATTCGGATACTCGTGCCGCGATCGGATTCCGACTTGAAATAATATTTCAAAAAATCGTGCAATGGCGGAGTCAAGCTCATAGCCTGTTCATGCGGCCCCGGGTCAAGAACGTCTCCATTCTGCTGCCAAACGACCTCGCCAGTCTTATGGTCCACATGCCTTGTAATAAAGCCATCCTTGCATTCAATAAGGAGCATGCCATAAAACTTGTGGTACAATATGCAGTCCACTTCCCTGTTCATGGCTCCATAATTTTCATAGAAAAAGTTCAGTTTCTGGTTCATCCAAACATGCCACTCGCTATCAAGTGCTGCGGCAAGATCAAAAACCATTTTTTCAGTTCGCGAAGTCGAATTTACAGACAAAGGTCTTTTTACTGAAGCTGGCATTACACACTCCTTAAAAACATTCTACACTGAACATAATTTTTTTCAAAACATTGCGTTACCATAAAACGAAAAAAGTCCAAAATATTTTTCAATATCTTGGACCTTTTCTTACTTTCTGCATTTTAGCGGGCCGAATCCATAAACGTGCGGACATCCTTTAGCAACCCGATCATCTTGTTCGCATGTTCAAACTTGAGCTTGATCATGCCCTGCAAACGGCCATAGAATTCAGGGTTGAAGAACGGATCCTCTGTATATACTTTCAAGTCCTTGTATGTAGACTTCAAGCGAATCATGGATGCTGCGAAGTTTTCCATGGATTCATCAAGCGATGCTCGGAACGCTTCAAACGCTTCGCAGTTCGCCTTGTGTTTTTCGGGATTGTTCAGTTCAAGAGCCTTCGCCGGAATCTTTGCAAACCGTTCAAAAGTTTTACCCGCAGGAGAATTCGAAGAAGAACGCAGACCAATGCCCCTTACCGAGGTATCGATCGAAATGGCGCATTCGGTAGAGCCTTCAAAATTGCAAAGCACATGCCTTTCTTTTTGGCGCAACTCGTTAAACGGGCTAAACTGTTCGTGGGTGCCAATGTAGCGTTCCGGGACATAAAGCGGGTACGACTCGCCAGCAAACTTGACATTGTACGTAAGGCACTTTTCTCCGGCATAATCTATGGTATCGTAAATATCATCCGATGCGTTCATCAAGTGTTCGGCATTCCGCATAAGCTCTGCAGCGGCATTTTCAACATTTTCCATTTCTGGAATGTCGCGCAAAAGAATCTCTTCGACACATTCAAAGAACTTGGCCATCAAGACTTCGTTGTTGCGGCCACGGCTCCAGATCGGCATGCCAAGCAAGAAGGAATCAGTCAAGATAACTTCTTTGCGGTCATTAAAATACGCTATCGTCTTGAGCATTCTAAGGAGCTTTTTCCAACGGCGTACAGATATGTACACGCGATTGTCATAGCACATTTCAGAGAACTTGCCGATAAGTTCCAGCACAATGGGAGATACGGCAATCTTATCCACTTCAGAAAGCCAAAGCTTCTTTTCTTCTGGAGAAACTTTCAATTCCTCTGGAATTACATACGCATCGTTGTCAAAAGAAGAACCCAAAAGTTTTTGTAGCGACACAGACTTCAAGCTCTCTGGCAAGGCAAGAGATATGTTGATCGCATCTATAATGCCTGCTTCGCTCAAGGTACTTTCGGCTCGGCGTTCGCCACTCAAAATAATCGGCTTGTCTTCAAACTCCTGCAGAATAATCTTGATAGCCTTTTGCGTAAGTGCCTCTGCACCGTCAAAGCCCACGAACTGGACCATATCGTATTCAGAAATCTGCTCTGGGAGTACTCGATCGCGCTTGCCAAAAAACAATGTATTGTTCGCCTTGAAGGCCTGCTTCGCGCGCTTTACCAACAGGGACTTGCCAGAACCCGATCTACCAAAAATATAGATAGGCTGGTTCGTTAAAATGGAAAGAAATATAATCTGCAAAAATGCGTCACGTTCTACAATGCCATTTTTCAAGGCAACGAGCAAGGAATTGATTCGTTCTTTTAAAGCCATATCCAAAATATAATTAGATGACGCCTTTCTTGTTATAAAAAAAGCCCCGCGCAGCATTTGCGGAGCCTTTTTTGCAGTAAAATTTATGATACAATGCTGAATTACTTTTCGAGAGCTTTATTGACAGCTTCTTCAAGAGTCATGCCGGTGTAATCCTGCGCACTGAACCAGCGGCCACTCTTCTTGTCTTCAAGAAGAACGCTTACAAGGGCGCCAGGAACAACGGTTTCGACAGCGTTCGGAGCGTTCGGGCCGCCAAGATCTGTACGGAGCCAACCCGGATCCATTTCGTTCATCATAACGTCAGTACCATTAAGCTTTACAGCAAAGTCCTTGATAAACTTGTCTAGGCCAGCCTTTGCGCAAGCGTATGCCTGGAGTTCCGGCTGGTCGGCAATGCCGCTTGTAGTAAGCTGCATGCGGCCAAAGCCATTCTTGACCATCTTCGGCAAGAAGTGGTAAGCAATCATGATTGGGCCAAGGCAGTTTACAGCAAAAGCCTGGCGATAGTCTTCTATGGAATATTCAAAGTAGTTTTCAAAATACTTTGACATGAGGCCAGCATTGTTAAATACAATCTCGACATTCTTGCCAGTTTCGTCAATCGCCATGAGCATCTTGCTGATGGACATCGGAGATTCAAGGTCGCAAGCTACAGAAATCGCTTCTACGCCCATGGCACGAACTTCTGCGGCCACGCGTTCAGAATGTTCCTTATCACGGCTCTGCAAAATAAGATTGCAACCAAGTTCTGCCATTTTCAAGGAAATTTGACGACCAACGCCACGGGAAGCGCCTGTTACAAGAGCCCACTTGCCTTTAACATTAAGCATTTTTTACCTCATTAATAGAAACTAGAGACTAGACATTAGAAACTAGGAGAAGCTAATTTCAATTCTAGAATCTACAATTATTTTAATAAAAAATAGTTGATTTTTTTGATTTAACGAGCACCGTCAAAAATCAAAAATTCAAAAACTGTTCTACTTCAAGAACTTGAACGCAGGAGCCCCGCGAGGCGCAACAAGCGAAACAGCAAAAGGCGAATTAGCAAAAGCCGCACGAAGCACGTCAAGGACATCGCTTTCCGACAATGCGTACATGCCCTTCTTGATTTCTTCCATGGTATCGCAGGAACCAAAATGCAAGGTGTGTTCCGCAAGGCGCAACAAGCGCTTTTCTGTATTATCAGCACCTATAGCCATAGAACCTAGCGTATTTCTACGGGTCCGCTCTAATTCATCGGCAACGAAGCCTTCATTCAAGAACCTGTCAAACTCCTGTTTCATAAGCCCAGTAGCTTTTGCCAGCCTGTTCGGGTCTGTCGCCATGGAAACGCTAAAGCCATAGCTATCGTCAAATGCGTCTAGCGAAGAATACACGGAATACGCAAGCCCATGCTCTTCACGAATCTTTTGGAAAAGCCTCGAAGACATGCCAGAACCAAAGGCTATGTTGAATAGGGAAAGCGCATAGCGGAAATTTGCAGGAACACTTTCAAACGGGAAGCTAGTTCCCCACACAAAGTTGCTCTGCTGAAGATCCGACTTAAAGGAATGTTTTTCCTTGGCATTTGCAACAAGAGGATCCTGCAAGCAAGCGCGGCCACATTTTTTTTCTGCAAAGAATTCCGCACATTCCTCAACGAACTTTCCATGGTCTACTTTCCCGGCTGCGCATACAACCAATGGAATTTCGTTTACCACCTGCTCACGATAACGGAACAAATCTTCTTGCGTAATGGCACGAACCGACTTTACCGTGCCTGCAATCGGTCTTGAAAGGCCGCAGCCTTCATAATGCGTCTGGTAAAAAAGGTCACCTGCAAGTTCTTCTGCGATATCATCGTAGCTCCTGATTTCCTCGATAATCACCTTGCGTTCTTTTTCAAGATCGCCCTTTTCAAATGTCGGGTGCATGAGCATGTCAGAAATCACGTCAAGCGCAAGGCGGGCATCCCCCGGAACTACCTGGGCATAAAAACCTGTTTCCTGGCGGGTCGTGTACGCTTCGAGCATGCCGCCACGGTCTTCCAGCGAACGTGCAATTTCAAGAGCCGTTCGATTCTTTGTACCCTTGAATACAAGATGTTCGTAAAAATGGCTTGCTCCAAACTCGCCTTCATTTTCGTGCCTAGACCCGCGAGGAATCCAGACACCAAGTGCTGTAGAATGTGCCGCCGGCATTTCGTCTGTCACAACGGTAACGCCATTATTTAAGACAGTAGTTTGAATAAGTTGATGAGCCATATTTTCGCAAGTTTTGCTTCAATTTTTTGAAACCAGGAATTAAGGTATTTTAAAGATAAAAAAAACGGCACGTTTTTACGTACCGTCTTTTACAATTTGCAAAAATGCCCTACTTTACAAACTGCTTAAAGAATCCACCATGAGGAGTATTCTGTTTACCGAGCTTTTCGCCCCTTGCATTGTAGCTAGCCTTGCTTGCGTTGTTTACACGAGCGCTCCTTGCCTTTGCAATGCCATTTGGATTTTCCGGATTTACGGACGGGTCAACGTTTGGGCCAGACGGCTGTTCCGTCGGATTGGTTGGATTTTCAGGGGTTACCACGGGCTGCTCCGTATCGGCAGGAACGGTTCCATGGAACCCTTCGGCCCCCTTCTTGGTCAACGACAGAATCAGGGTACCATCCTTCACAACCACATTCTGGTCAGTCAAGTCAACACGGTTGCCATCAAAAGTCCAATCGCCAGCGCTCCAGAAACCAGAATCGAAAATATCAAAGTCATCTTGCCAAGAGAGCTTGAAATCGGTTCCATTGTCGCCCTGGCCTGGCTTGTATTCGTAGATCTTGACCCAATTTATATACTGATAGACTGGCAAATTGGCTTCATTCCACGGGCCAGTCCAACCAGGATCTTCAGAAGCCCAAAGGTTAAAGCGAAGCCCCTGTTCACGCTGTCTCAAGTCTGCAACCTGGTCCCTTCCATCTTTATTCAATTCACCGGCACGAGTTCTTCGAACTTCCTTGCCGTCAATTTGCCAGCTTACATAATCGGGAGTCCACTCAATCGCATAGGTATGGTAAGCCTGGTTTACCGCAGGGCTCATGTCATGCAACTGTTCGCTGTAGGCCTTGCGATCCGGCATTCCATCCCCTGGCCCAAAACCAGAAATGATATTGGACTGGAACTTGTTCGGGTCCTTTCCAAGGACCTCGATATCCACTTCAACCCAAGGTTCATTACCACCCAGATAAGAATCGTTGTGGTAGAGGAACATGGAGCTTACCGTGCCAGAAGCAGCCCCCATGCACATGCGAGCTTCAAACTTGCCATACATCCATGTATCGCGGCTATAAAGTTCTGCACCGCTATAAGGCTTAGAACCGGCAAATGCTGTTGCGGCAACGATGGCTGTAATCGGAAGAATTTTTTCGAGCATAAGAAAAGTCCCTATTTTGTTTTTTGAAAAAATAGGAACTCCATATATTTTATGCACCAATTTGTAGAAGGCAAAAAGAACATATTGTAGCAAGTGTAACCTTACTACAACTAGCCCTTGGTATGGATTGCTGCTGCAAATTCCTTCAAAAGGCCTGCATCCTGAACCTTTTCCCAAAGGGTTCCGGTCACTATGATGTTTGCACCAGCAGCAACGCGGACAGCAGCCGTTTGCGGATCACGAATTCCGCCACCGGCGATAATGGTCATTTCGGTTGCCTTACGAGTGTAGGCAATGTGCTCCACAGGCACCGGATTTTCTGCACCACTGCCAGCTTCAAGGTACACATAGCGCATGCCCATAAGTTCAGCGGCAATGGAATGCACCATGCTGAGCTTTGGCTTGTCTGCTGGAATCGGCATAGTGTTGCTTACGTATTCCACCGTTGTACGACGGCCGCTGTTAATCAGCTGGTATGCGGTAGGAATAGCTTCCATGTTCAAGGCACGAACGAGAGCTCCGCCACGAACCTGTTCTTCAATCAGGTAGCTTGGGTTGCGGCCACTGACAAGCGTCATAAAGAGCATGGCGTCAAAGCCCGGAACAACCTGGCTTGCACCACCCGGAAACAGAACAACCGGCAAGTCAACCTTTGCCTTAAGGGCTGCAACCTGGCTTGGCAAATTAAAATTGCCCATAAAGGAGCCGCCAACAAAAATAACATCTGCGCCATTTTCTTGCGCAAGAGTACCAGACTTCAAAAGCGCTTCGCTATCAGAAGTATCCGGGTCAAGGAGCACTGCAAAAATTGCACCACGCCTTTCGATTTCTGCATTTAAACGAGCTTCAGTCTTTCCGATTTTCATAACGACTCCACTAAAGGGTAGTTTCACAACCAAAAAGATAGAATAAAAATCAGTCTGTAAAAAGCCCGCCGTTTTTATTTATCATATTCCCAACCACAAAATTTTCATTCTACTTTTTATTATACTTTTCGACATGGACTTTTTTACTTCCGTAGACATTCCAGAAGCTGGTTTCAGGGTCGATTACAAGTCGAACATCGTATTCATCGGTTCCTGCTTTGCTGCAAACATTTCCAAAAGGTTTGCAAGGAGCAAATTCAACATACTTGTAAACCCACTTGGGGTTATCTACAACCCTCTTTCAATCGAAAACCAGGTCAAAAGAATCGCAAGCAATAAACCATATTCTACAAGCGACTTGTTCTTTGACGGTGAAAAATGGAATTGTTTCGAAGCCCACAGTTCTCTATCTGTTTACGGAAACGAAAACCAGGAACAATGCGTAACCGCTTTAAACAGAGCAATCCAAAACAGCCATGATTTTTTTGAAAAGGCAGATACAGTATTCATCACGCTTGGAAGCGCCTTCGTATACTTTTTGAAAAGTTCCGGCAAGGTAGTTTCGAATTGCCACAAGCAAAAGGCAGAATTATTTGAGCGCAGGCTTATTTCAGTTGACGAAGCCGCAACCGCACTAGAAAACATCATTCGGCAATTTTACAAAAAGAACACCAAAATCGTTTTCACAGTTTCTCCGCTTCGCCATTTAAACGATGGAGCTCACGGCAACAATCTTTCAAAGGCAACGCTACAACTCGCTATCGAAAAAGTAGTCAGCAAGTACCCAAGCGCAAGCTATTTTCCAAGTTTTGAAATCGTGATGGACGAACTTCGCGATTACCGTTTCTATGCAGAAGACATGACGCACTTGACTCCAACTGCAGAAGAGTACATCTTTGAAAGAATGACCGAAACCTATTGCGACACAGCTACAATAGCAAACATGAAACGTGTCGAAAAATTCATGAAGACAGCAAGCCATCGCATCGAAAACACTGCTTCAGAACGCACAAAGGATTTTGCACGTCAGCAAATTGAACGAGCGGAAAATTTGGAGCACATGATTGACGGCCTGGATTTAAGCGAAGAGAAGGAATACTTTAGAAAGTTCATTTAGCCGCCCGCAGATAGCGAGAAAAAAACAGGCCCCTGCAGAATTGCAGAGACCTTGTTTTTGTGGAACGTTATCCTCTCGTCTAATTAGCCAAGCTTTGCAGCGACCAGGTTTTGAGCGCCTGCGATTGCAGCAGCGATCTTTTCTGGTTCGCGAGTACCGGCCTGTGCTCGGTCCGGACGGCCACCGCCCTTACCGTTGCAAGCTGCAGCAAGTTCACGTACCATGTCGCCAGCCTTGATGCCCTTTGCCTGGACTTCCTTGCCAACGATGACTGCAATGGAACCGGCGCCGTCTGCCTTGTTGGCAATGACAGCTACAGAGTCAACAGCGAGCTTGTTCTGAACACCGTCAAGAAGTTCCTTGTACTGAGCGTCGGCAAGTTCAAGTTCGCGAACGAAGAGCTTGACGCCCTTAACGTCGGTTGCATCCTTCAGCAGGTCTGCAGCGGCGAGAGTTGCAAGTTCCAGCTTCACGGACTGGAGAGCCTTTTCAAGGGACTGGGTCTTTTCGAAGGACTGCTGGATACGATCCAGAACTTCGGCTTCCTTACAACGGAGGCGGTCGCGGAGTGCATTCACAATCTGAGCACCGGAGCGAAGCATTGCCGCGGTGCCATGGCAATGCTTCGCTCCGGTGCTCAG
>DCGZ01000125.1 GCA_002314675.1 Fibrobacter sp. UBA1765
CCCCCGACTTCTGCCAATCCGAAGTTCGCTGGTGCATGCGTCGCACTTGTCACCGCCGGATCTACGAACTTTGGAACGATGCTTTACAGTTTAGATGATGATGATGATTACTCGGAAAATATTCCTTGTGCGGATAAAGGCGGCGATTATACGGTTTACTATAAGGTCGAGGAAAGCGATAACTGGTCTGGTGCCGCAGGGAGTGTTGAAATTCAGGTGCCGGTTCGTGTTGATGTGACCGTGGTTGGTGACGGTTCTGTAAATGGCTACGATCCCGACGAATTCTACCCTGTTGGTACAGTACTTACCCTTATCGCGGAGCCTGCAGACGGATACAAGTTCCTTAGCTGGAACAGTGATGTCGATGTTCCTGCAACATTTGAATACACGGTTGATGCTGAACAGAATAGCCTAGAAGCAACTTTCAGCAATCACTATATTGCTTACACAACCAGCGACGGTGATACTGCTTTGCCTACGTTTTCATATATGTATGATATTCAGAAAAATATGTGCGAGGACGGTCTGTGTGTCATGTTTTTGGGCGATGGTGTTACAGAACTAGGAAATGGCGCATTTAATCAACATGAACGCTTGACTAGTATTGAAATCCCGAGCAGTATTGAAACTATTGGGCATTTCGCTTTTGCAGAAACTCCTTTGATTCGTGTGGATATGAAGTCAAAAGTGCCCCCTCAATTGGGGGAATGGCTGACTTTCCTCAACGTTCCTGATGAATATTTGATTCACGTGCCTCATGGTTCAGCCGACGCCTACAGGTTTGCCGATGGCTGGAAGGATTACAAGGACCACATTGTTGATCACGACGCATCTATGCTGGTCTGGACCGATGATGCTGTAGTACCCACATGCTCCGAAACAGGTTGGGAAGCTGGCTATATCTGCAATGAGTGCCACAAGCGCTTTGCCGATGTGGATGGCCATGTTGAAATGTCCCCGGTGGCCGCCCTTGGCACAACCCACGGCGCAGTTTGTATATACAATGACGATAGCAAGGCAATTATCGACGGAAACTCCGAAACCTCCGTACTGCTCCCTTGGAATATCGATGTGGACGCAATTGAGCTGAATAGGACCTTTGCCGCTGGCACAATCTCCACCATTACGCTGCCTTTTAGCATGTCTGTGGAAAATGTGGAGGGCGCTGTATTCTACAGATTTAAGTACGTTTCTTCGGATGACTGGACTGTTCACGTAGGTTCCGTTCGTGACGAACTGATCGCAAACACCCCGTACCTAGTGAAAACTACTGGCGAGACCATCTCCTTTAAGACTGGGGCTACCTTGGAACGTACATTGGATGCCTCTCCCACGGACCTGGGCCAGGATGAAGGTGATGGCTGGGAACTTCGCGGAACCTATGGAAAAATGGTCTGGAAGGAAGGTCATCCGGATCTTGGGTATGTTTATGGTTTTGCCGCCGAGAATGTTGCCGATGTCCATATTGGCGAATTTGTGAAAGCTACCGCTGGTGCAAATCTGCCGCCTATGCGAGCCTACCTCTATTACAATCCTGTCGCAACTCCGGCACCTTCTCCGGAACCGTCCTTCCGAGGCATGGCTCCCATGGCTCGTTCGACTTCCAGTATCGAGACCCCGAATTACTTGGATGTGGTTGTGGATGACGATGAGGGCGGAACTCTGTATATCGGTAAACTTAATACCCGCACCGGCGAGTTCAACGCCGCGGGAGAGCGCTGGTTCGACATGAAGGGCCGTAAACTCAACGGCAAACCCAGCGCTAAGGGTTCCTACTTCAATAACAGGAGCAAGGTTATCGTAAAATGAAAAGTCCTGAACCGAAGAAACTGTATTGCAAACCCCAGGTAAAAGTGATCAAGCTGAAACACCGTGCGAACCTGCTGCAAAACAGCGGTTTTGAAAATGACGGTCCCAAGGGTTATGGCGGCAAATTTCAATAATAGGAGTAGAAATGAAAAAGCAAGAGCAGAAGAAACAGTACAAAAAGCCCCAGGTGAAGGTGATCAAGCTGAAGCACCGTTCAAACTTGCTGCAGAGCAGCCTTCCCGATAGAATGGGTGTTGTTGTTGACGATTAGTTTGTTTTTACGATTTCGCCTTGAAGTATAAAACGAATGTCCTTCCGACCAAAATCGGAGGGACTTTTATACTTTAAAGAATAAAGGGCAATAAATATAACGGCCTCAACTCCAGGGAACCCTGGTGACTGCAGTCTTGCTGTGAGAACAGGAACTGCCTGCCGACGCATCTGCTGTAACGCTCTGCAAATTTGCTTATGGAGTCATGATTCCTGACTGCGGAAGACTTGATTTCTATGGGGACAACCTTGTTCCTGTCCGTCACCAGAAAGTCCACCTCGTAAGAGTGCGTACTGTTCTCTTTAGCCCAAGTGTGGTAGAAAAGGTCCCGTCCGCAGGCGGTTAAAATCTGGGCTGCAACATTTTCATAAAGATAGCCAAGATTGGCGTCCAACTTGTCGCTTAGCAGCTTCTTATAGATTCCTTCGTGATTGCCGCTTCCGTTGTTAAAGAGCATTGTAGTAAACAAGCCAGTGTCAGAAAGATAGAGCTTAAAGTTGTTTGGCTCCCTTGTCTGAAATAAAGCCGGGCTCGGTTCCGTGACGTGGTAACAAGGCTGTACGATTTTGGAATCGATCAAATCGAAAAGGCGATCCTTGTCCTTGGACGTCTTTTTCTTCCCGGTGGCTGCGGTCAGTACAAAACGCTTTTTCTTGAGGGCGAGTTGATTCGGAACCGACTTGAACATGTCGGACAGTCTGCCCGATGCGTCGATTTTCTTGAGGTCTTCCAGATATAGCCCGATGATTTCACGCTTGACCTCGTCAACTCGGTTGAAGTTGTTGAAACGGATATAGGCGTCAACGGCCTGTGGCATGCCGCCTACGGCAATATAAAGCCTGAAGTTTCGCATGAGGGTGCGGTTTGTAGAATCTCCCAAAGAAGTTCCTGACTTTGCGATGGTTTTAAGCAGGTCCGTGTTTTCGCCAATGGCCCACATGAACTCTTCGTAGTCCATTGGATGAACGCTGATTTTGTGTTCTTCCGAGGGGATGACAATGCCCTTCACATTCTTTTTTATGGAAATCAGGGAGCCAGTCTCAATGAAATGGTATCGGCCATCTTTTACAAGATACTTGATTGCCTGGCGGGCTTTGGGATAAAGCTGGATTTCGTCAAAAATGATGACGGATTCTCCTTCGTAGAGAACCACGTTTGTTTCGGCCTGTAGGCGCAGAAAAAAACGATTCAGGTTGGCGACATCCCTAAATACGTCCAGTAACTCGTCGGTAACGTTTGCAAAGTCGATTTTGATGTAGGACCTGTATTCCTGCTTTGCGAATTCCTCGGCGATGGTCGATTTTCCCACGCGCCTTGCCCCTTCTAGCAGGCAGGCGTATTCTCCGGCAAGGTTCTCTTTCCAGTACAGAAGTTTGTCGTAAACTTTGCGTTTAAACATGAAAAATCCAATATATAGATGTAATTCAACATGAATATAGTGAATTTGTGGAGATATTTCAATATAAAAATGCTTCTGTAGTGGAGTTTTTGCAAGATTGCTGTTGGAAAATTTTTTATACTTGGAGCTCTATCCTGGATCAAGTCCAGGACAGGCTCATAGTTAGGCTACGCCTCTATAGATTCTCCAAGGGCCGGCCTCCCCATAGGGTTCCTGTTGCCAGGTGTAAACGCAATCAAGGCGCTGTAAAAAGCGGTTTTGGGCCTTCTTGAAGGGTGTTCAATCTTTACAAAAATCTTACGGGCAATTATATTTGTACTGGATGAATATTGTTGCGTGTGATGGACTTAAGTTTGTGGCGACCGCTGAGGGTGCCTTTGCGGGCTGTGGCCTTGTGGCGCAGGTCCGTAGGTCCATTACCCCCCCCATGTAACCAGAAATTTACTTACCGGTTGTCATTCCGGTTCTTCCCATACATTAAAAATTTTCCTGTGCGAGTTGTTCGCCATGGGTTTTCTTGCGTTGTGCGCATTTTTGCGCCCGTTGTCGCGTTTTGCCGTGTCCGCTTTTTGCGGTCGCGGCTCTTTGATTTTGAGGAGAAAATAAATCATGATGCGAAATAGCATTCACTCTTATTTGACCACGCTGGTCATGGTGCTGGCGCTGTTGCTCTCGGCAAATGCCTTTGCCGAGAACGTTACGCTGCCGGGCGATGAGGACTACACGGCGCTGGATAACGACGTGCTGACGGGCTCTACCTCCGGCACGGTGACGATTACTGATGACGCTACGGTTACGCTTTCAAATGCGGAAATTAATGGTGGTATTGTTTGTGAAGGAACAGCAACGATTATTCTTGAAGGAAATAATTATGTAAAGAGTAATTCAATGGCAGGTATTCAGGTTGGTGGTGCCGGCTCAAAGCTCACTATTAAAGGGAGTGGATCGCTTACAGCAATAGGTGGAAGTGGATCCGCAGGTATTGGTCTAAGCCAAGCATCGGATGAAGATGCTATTGGTGGAGACATTTTTATTGAAGGAGGAATCGTTACTGCTTTGGGTGGTGAATATGGTGGTGAATATGGTGCCGGAATTG
>DCGZ01000111.1 GCA_002314675.1 Fibrobacter sp. UBA1765
CCGGGTGATTCATCTTGAGGGCGCCGTAAACTTCATCGGTAGAAATATGGTAGAAGCGCTTGCCTTCGTACTTTTCGGGCAAGGATTCCCAGTAAAGCTTTGCGGCCTGGAGCAGGCTCAAGGTGCCCATGACGTTGGTACGGGCGAAGGTGAACGGGTCCTTGATGGAACGGTCCACATGGCTTTCTGCAGCCAGATGGATGATGCCGTCAATCTTTTCGTCCTGCATGAGCTTGTAGAAAGCATCGAAGTCGCAGATGTCCATCTTCACGAACTTGTAGTTGGGCTTGTCTTCGATGTCCTTCAGGTTGGCCAAGTTGCCTGCGTAGGTCAGCTTATCCAAGTTGATGATATTGTATTCAGGATACTTGTTCACGAACAGGCGCACAACGTGGCTACCAATAAAACCAGCACCACCGGTAATGACGATATTCTTCATAAAAGATCCTTATAGTTCAAATGCAAAGTTCAGGTCCTTCAGCAGCGGATTCTTGGTGTCCTTTTCGCTGAGGAGAGGCTCGAAGCCATTGCCCACGGGCCATTCAATGCCGATTGCCGGGTCGTTCCAGAACAAGCCGCCTTCGTCTGTCGGGTCATAGAGGCGAGTGCACTTGTACACGAAGGTAGCTGTTTCGCTGAGAACAACGAAGCCGTGTGCAAAGCCTTCGGGAATGTAGAACTGGCGCTTGTTTTCTGCGCTCAATACAACGCCTTCGTACTTGCCGAAAGTGGGGCTACCCTTGCGCAGGTCAACGGCAACGTCATAGACTTCGCCTTCCAACACGCGCACCAGCTTGCCCTGGGGATTCTTCTTCTGGAAATGAAGACCGCGGAGAACTCCCTTCTTGGACTTGGATTCGTTATCCTGCACAAAGACCATGTTAAGGCCAGCAGCATCAAACTCGGCCTTGTTGTAGGTTTCCATGAAGTAGCCACGATGGTCGCCATAAATGGTCGGTTCCACGATGGTCACACCTTCGATGGATGTCTTGATAAAATTGAACTTTCCCATGATAAAAGAACCTCGTAATAAATTTGTTTTTTAGAGGCTAGAGACTAGGTTCTAGAGGTTAGGGCATTCGAATGCAAGTGCAAGCAAATACATCTTTATTTTTCTTTCAGAGTATTCCCGCTCCCCTAATCTCTAATTTCTAGTTTCTAATCTCTAGCCTATCTCCTTCAGATATCTTGCCAAAGCGTCCTGCCAGGTGGGGAGCGGCTTGAAGCCTGCGGCAACGAGCTTGCTCTTGTCGAGGCGGCTGTTGAACGGGCGCGCGGCCTTGCTCAGGCCGTATTCAGCGGTAGTCACCGGAACAACCTTTGTACTCATTCCTGCCTGCTTGTAGATTTCGCAAGTAAAGTCATACCAGCTGATGTAGCCCCCTTCGTTGGTTGCGTGGTAGTAGCCGTACTTTTCAGTCTCGTTCATATCCACCAGCAAGCGGGCCAAGTCAAGCGTGTAGGTCGGAGTACCGATCTGGTCGTTCACCACGCGAACGGTATCGTGAGTCTTGCCCACGTTGATCATCGTCTTGATGAAATTCTTGCCGTTCAAGCCAAACACCCAGGCAATGCGCACGATGAAATACTTTTCCAAAGTCCCGCTCACGGCAAGTTCGCCTTCGAGCTTAGTCTGGCCGTAAACATTCAGCGGCTTATAATCCTTGCAGTCCGGCTGCCACGGTTCAGTACCTTGACCATCAAACACGTAGTCCGTGCTGATGTAGGTCATTTTGCAATCAAGCTTCTTGCAAACGTTTGCAATGTTCTGCGTACCACCTGCATTGATGGCGCGGACCTTAGCCACCTTGTCGTCATCTTCGGCAAGGTCAACTGCAGTCCAGGCAGCGCAGTGAATCACCGCATCCGGCTTGACTTCGGTCAAAACAGTTTCCACAGCACTTGCATCGGTAATATCCAACGAGCGGTATTCCGCATTCGTCACGGCGGAGCCATCAGCAATGCCAGCATATTCAGGAGCTATGTCACTACCCACAGCAACATGACCGCGAGACACCAGCTCATTTACTACATCGTGGCCCAACTGACCACCAACACCTGTTACAAATATTTTCATTAAACTTCTTCCTGGTTAAAATTTTTCCAAAAGCGTTCTGCATCCGAAGCCAAAGTCAATGTACTTTGGCTCATAAACTTGCAACACAAGTCATACAAGGGTTTCAAGACACCCAAATCCGAAGACTCCTCAAAATGCAGGCGATTCCTATAGAAATTTATCAGCGATTTTTCGTCGGAGGTATCAGCAGCAAACAGAAAAAGATACTTGCACCCAATCAACTCTTTTGCTCGCAGCACTATAGGAACAATCATTTTCCAAAACACAACCGTCCCCAAAGAGTGAGGCATCTTGTAGCTTGTCCAAATACTTCTAGCAAGGTCGTTCGCGCAGAAATGTACAAGTTCTATTCCCGAGTACGTGAATCCAACCCGGGTTATGTTCTCGTTTTCGGATTCCAGCCTTTTTTCAAGAGCCTCTTTCTTCAGGATCTCAAGAATGTCATCCTTCCCTAGCCCATAGCCCGACCGAATCTGTTCAATCAGCTTTGCGGCTTTTTTCGCCTCGACATCCTTTTCGCAAACAATCTTCTGAAGAATTTCGGATATCTTTTTCGACAAAGCGATATTTTTATCATCCAGCGGATCGTGCAAGCCACCACACTTCAGCGAAAAGAAAAACAGCACGTCGCCCTGCGCGGTTTTTACAACATAAAAGGCAACGGAACCTTCCTTATCGTCATTCCATGCATTCTTGCGCAATGTTTCGGCAATTCCGTCATTCCTTGCATTACAAAAAGTCTGTATAAGGTCAAGATTCTGCTCGCTAGAACTGAGACGTTCGCAAACCAAAGAATCAAGCAAAATCTGTTGATCCCTAGTGATTTCCATTCGCGAATCCTTCGTACAGTTTGCGAACAACAGGCATAATAGCCCTTCGTCTCTTGATTTCTAAAGCATCTTTCCGAATGTCGTCTAAAGAGAGTTTAACATGACCCACCTCATCACGAGAAAGCCCCTTGCGAGAATTCAGCCAGGAAGATTCGCAATGAGTCAAGTCGCTCAAGCTCCAACTACTCTTTACAGCATATAAAGAAAACACAGAATCAAAAACGGCCTTGTATCTAAATTCAGATGTTGCCGGCAGCGACTCATTCAATCTGTTCTCGGCATACAAGGCACGAATACTTACCATAACCGGACCGTAGCGCCACCCCTCAAATGAATCCGAAAACATGGGTTCGCCGAGTTGAATCAAGGATTCTCGCTGAGTCAAATAAAGCAGTTTATGCAACTTCATTTCATCAATCGACTGATGAAATTCGGCATTATAGCGCTTTACGATGTACGAAGCAACCTGAGTTACATTTTCCATAATAAACCACCTTTTCTCAGCAAGAAACTACTCATTTGAACACTGCAAAATATAATCAGACCTCACCCGCTTGTCAAGAGAGCCCAACCTAATACTTAATCTTTCCTTCAGCGACCTTTCTCAAATGCTGACCGTAGGGGCTCTTGCCATACTTGGCGGCGG
>DCGZ01000034.1 GCA_002314675.1 Fibrobacter sp. UBA1765
TGATGCAAACACCATTCTCGCGGGCGTTTCTCGCATCGGTGAAGTCACCGGTGACTTTGACTTTTCTGAACAAATGGGAGCAACCCTGGCAAAGGCGGCTAAGGCTTCCGGCGCTTCTGTTGAAGAACTTGCAAGTGTTGCTTCATCCATGAAAGTTTCCATGGGTTGGGGGGCTGAACAGATTTCCCAGGCGTTCAATTCCCTCATTATCCAGGGTGACCAAGGTTCATACACTCTGCAAAAGTTCGCTGGAGAAGGTAAGGCGCTACTTGCTGCTTCGTCTTCTTTTGGCATTAAGTCTGCTGATCAGTTTGCAAATTTTGGCGCATACCTTCAGGTAATGAATAGCTCCATCAAGAGCGAAGCCGAACTTACCACATCCGTATCGTCCTTGTTTAGTGAACTTATCTCCAAGGCAAAGAACCTTAAAAAGATCGGCGTAAAGGTTTTCGACAAGAATGGCGAACTGAACGATTTTGACGTGATTATGCATCAGCTCATGGAAAAGACCGATGGAAACATCAAAAAACTCGGTCCTATGTTTGGTGCATCATCTATCAAGGCTTTGCAGCCTGTTATGGCTGAATACAAAAATGGTTGGAAAACCCTTGATGCCATTACTAAAAGTGGCCAGGAAGGAATGACCAATACAAGCGCCCTTGATGAACGCTTCAAGAAGACTGCAAACGATTTTAATACGAATGTCGAAAAGATGAAGGCCGTGGCTGTACAGTTTGCCGATGTCAACCTTGCAGGCCCCGTCCAAAAACTTTCGGATGTGCTTAAATACCTCTCTGATCATCAGGGCTTGGTAACGGCTGGATTCAAGGCCATGACCGTTGCAGCCCTTGCCTTGGGTGCCGTAAAGCTCGGAGGCCTGGTAAACCAGGTAAGAGCCTTTGGCGCAGAAATGAAGGGTCTATGGACTGGCAAGGGGGCCAAGGGTGGTTCCGATGCCGTAGGCGGTGCAGTAAGTGCCGCTGCAGTCCAGAAGGTGTTTGTGGTCAATATGGGCCAGGGTGGC
The DNA here is from genome assembly GCA_002314675.1 of Fibrobacter sp. UBA1765. Classification (GTDB taxonomy): domain Bacteria; phylum Fibrobacterota; class Fibrobacteria; order Fibrobacterales; family Fibrobacteraceae; genus UBA1765. Next base: position 1,025 of record DCGZ01000034.1, read on the forward strand.
ATGGGTAACCCAAACTACTACATGGACGATGACGACGTTCCGGCAAGGAATGCCGCGAATACAAAGCAGGTAGTGGCAAACACTCGGGAACAGGGCCGATTTGGCAAGGCTTTGTCCGGGGCTAGGTCTGGCCTTAACAAGCTTGGCGGTTCCGCTCTTGGCATGGGTGCCTTGACGGCTGCAACAGGATGGGCTGTAGGTAAAATCTATGAATTTGGCGACGCTTGCGTTGAACTTTACAATACCAACAAAGAAATGAAGGCAAAGCGCGATGAAATCCAGGCTCAGGGCAACAAGACCATAGAAGATAAATATGGCTATGAAGCTGCCTATTGGGCAAAGCAGAAGGATATCGCCTTCAATGCCATGCAAGATGAATTGAACAGCCTTTTTTATGTCAATGAAGCTAAGGTGAACAGGCTCCAGAAGGAAATGGATGCCGCATCCGAGAAGATGAAGGAAGCCGTGAAAAAGAACAAGGAACGCAAGGAGACCGTAGTCGATAACAAGACTTACATGGAAATGCTTGCGCCTAAAATCGAACTTCCTCCGCAAAATCAAAGTTTCAACATCAACATCATCGGTGGCGAAAAGGCTGTTGTAGAAACATCTGGTAAGGGCGTAAAGCCGCCTACCGTCAAAGTGAAGAACACTCCAAGTTTGGGTAAATGATGGCAGAAGGCGTTGAATCTACACTCGGTCCTTGGACTTTAAGTCTCGTATCTATAGGGGATGACATTAGCCATACCCTTTCCGAGACTACATACCCGTATAAAAACGGTGCCGATATCGAGGATATGGGCGTTGATCCTGAGACGTTCAAGTTTTCCTGCGTCATCAAGAATAAGGACTACGATGATAATTATGTCCAGATAAGAAACTGGTTCTTGTCCTATTTTCCTAGCCCTATTGAGCTTGTTCACCCTGAACACGGTGTTGTTGAAGGATATCCGCGAAACGCATCTTTTAGCGAAGATCGCCGTAGAAAGTTTGCGGAGTTCACTTTTGAGTTCGTTGTAGCGGGAATCCAGCCGGAAACCCAAAGCTACACGGACCCTTACGAATCTAACCTTGAAGAAGCTACCGCCTGCAATGAAGAAGCCATGGCCGCTATTGCGGAATCCATGCAGAAGGCAGGAGTTCCCGACGTGGAAGGCGAAGACTGGTCGCTTCTTGACAAGTGGGGCGAGCTTGGCGATGCCGCCAGGGCTTTTGCATCCGCAGTCAATCAGGGCCTTGGGCAGGTTCTTGGCGTTATCGAAAGCGTCAAGGCCCCTCTTGATGCCATTAGCGCCACTATTGATTACCTCGATACGCTTTCTGGAACACTTACAAGAGCTTTCCAGGAATGTCTAGACTCGTTCACAGGTCTTGCTAGGCGAATTGACGATCATACCAGCTCAAAGGCTTCTATAAGCACCTTGGTTACCAGCGCAAGCGAAATGCTTGGCAATGTAGCCGGTATGCCTGCAACCGTTTATGGGTGCTTTGCCACACTTGCGGCTGCTACAATATCTACAGAAGCGGGAAGACTCATTTCTGAGGACGAAAAGCGCCTTGGCGAAAGCATGGCCCGCGAAAATGTCGTTGTCGATGATGTGGAAGGCCGTAGCCTTAGCAAGCCTAGTGCCCCAATTCTTGTGTCCCCGCAGGATATGGAAGACTCTCTTGCCATGGCCCGCGAGTTCGTCCAGAAGGTTCTTCCGGTGTCTTCTAGCCCCGACCGCCTCAAGAAACAGGTTGCAACATTATCCGAAGCTGTACTCCGCATCAAGATGGAGTACATGACAACAAAGAAAATTGAGGTGACTCACGAAACACCGCTCCACAAGATCGCCGTTGATAACGGGCTGTCTTACCAGGCTGCAGAAAGACTTTGCGCCTTAAACAATGTCAAGAATCCAACATTCATGATTGGGGAGGTGCTTGTCTATGAATCGTGATGAAGTGCTTCTCACCGTCAGGAATGCCAGGGTTGACAAGTTCATCAGCTATAGCATTGAAGCAGACTTGTTTTCCCCGGAAGGCTCATTTTCCTTTGAATGCGACAGTCAATACGACATTAACGAGGGCGATCTCTGTGAAATCTACGTGAATCGTGTTGTTGTGCTTACTGGAATTGTTCTTACTACCAGGAGAACTCTTTCCAAGCAAGGAGGCCCCCGATTCAGTGTCGAGGGTAAGTCCACGGCCTGGCTTTTGTCCAACACGAGCGTTACCAAATTTGGGGCATTGCCAAAGACTTTGCCTGGTTTGGCAGAAAAACTTGTCCGTGATATTCCGTTTATCAGCAAGAAGGATTTCGTGTATAATTCCGGGGCTTCCAAGGATAGAATTAAGCGGAAATATGTCGAGGTCTCTCCGGGAGATTCTGTATTCGATGTAATCAAGAAATCGGCCAATTCCCAGGGTTTTCTGTTCTGGGTTTCTCCGGAGGGCCAGTTCGTTTTTGACAAGCCTTTGGCTCGCGGTTCCGCCAATTTCCATATACACGCCTTTGAGGATGTGTCCGAAATGGACTATATCGAGGGTTCTGTAACAAAGTCTATTGAAAGTGGACATTCCGAAATAAGGATTGTCGGGGAATCCCAATCCGATAACGATATCAAGTACACGAAATGTACCGTGAAAAACGGCGATTATCCCTTCAAGATGCCCCTTGTCGCCAACTGGAACGAGAACGAGGGTCCAGCCAAAAAGACTGCGGAACTGCAGCTCGCAACCGAAAAGGCCCAGGCAATACAGCTGGAATACACCGTGGCAGGGCACTCCCAGAAAGGCAACAATTGGACTATCAACCAGTTCTGCGATGTTCAGGATGATTTCAATGGGGCAAACGACAATTACCTGATCGTGTCCAGGACATTCACCCTTTCACGCCAGGAAGGCAAAAGGACCCGCCTTACGCTCCAGCCCGGAGGTGTTATATGATGAAATTCTTTACAAGCATCGTTGAAAGTTGCAAGGATGTTGCCGGGAAACTCCGAAACCTCACGGCAAAAGCCAACGACATTGAATTTGAAGACCGTCAGCTGATGCAGCAATTCGGTTTTATCAGCATTCCTCGCAAAGGTGACCGCGTGCTGTTGCTTCAATTTGGCAATGTGGTTATTGCCGTTGCGTCCGATAGCGCCGATAGACCCGCTGTCAACGAAGGCGAAACAGCACTTTACAGGGAAAAGGAACATTACATCATCCTTAAGGACGATGGAACCATATCGATCAAGGCCAGTGGCGGCGTTGACATCGATGGCGACCTTCGCGTAACAGGTGATGTCCAGGATAAGTCTGGAACCCTGGACCGTTTGCGTCAGAACTACAACAAGCACACCCATGTTGGCAACCTTGGTGCGCCTACTTCAC
>DCGZ01000033.1:0-508 GCA_002314675.1 Fibrobacter sp. UBA1765
GTCTCTACTTTTTGGCTATAATCACCAGGCAACGGCAGATAGCCAACCTCGTCTTCCTTCTTGTCAAAGGAGAGTTTCATAAGTTCGTTAATGACTTCTGGCGGGAGCGATTCACCAGATTTCCATGTTCTTTTTTCCATTTTTTACTCCAGGATAAAGATTTTACCATTTTCAAGTTCAAAGACGCGGCCATCTTCAAGCATCAATGCGGAGGCGTTTTCGGCGCTGTTTTCAAGCACAAAAACCCGTCCATTTTCAAGTTCAAGCAGACTTCCGTCTTCAAGTTCGAAGGCAGCAAGCTTTGTCACTTCCCAACGAATTGTGGTGAAAGGAATCTTGTTATCTTCAAAGGCGTTCACAAGAGGCAGTATTTCGTTAAGCATCTGCCCACAAACAACCGTCCAGGTGTACTGTTCGTCGGGGTCGAACATTGGTTCACCTAAATGGGAAACGCCTACCCTGAACAGCCTTTTCGGCGGTATGATGGTCACATTGTAGCCCATAAGGA
>DCGZ01000033.1:574-7217 GCA_002314675.1 Fibrobacter sp. UBA1765
AAGCAAGGCTTGCCGCCTATCCTCGATGGTGCCGGTACCGTCAAGTTCATACAGCTTTTCCCACATTGCCAGGGTGCGAACTGCTGAAGACGGCGAAATTTCGTTATAGGCTTCGTCTGCATACGCCAACGCTCTATCAAGCTCCAGGGCAACGGCATATTCCTCCGCATCCATTTGGAGCGGGTACAGCTGCTTTAGAGCCTTGAAATGGGGGCTTTTGTTTGGGTCAATCATTCTACAACCATTTCGCCAAGGGTAAATACTTCAGTTTCCTTGCAGGTCACGATGTCGGTAAGTTCTTCTTCAGCGCTGCCGTTGAAACTTCCATAGACACGGGCAAAAGTCGCGCCGTTTTGAATGGCAAGCACAACGATTTGTGCTGGAATGAGGGTTTTGCCCGGAGAGAGTTCGGCAAAATACTTCTTGACGGATTTTGTAAAGGATTCAACATCCAAGGACGGAAGCCCCGATACGGCAATCCTTAAGTCAACCGTGATTTCTTCCGGGACATTGACATAGATTTCCCGGGGAGCTACAGGCCCCTCTTCCTCGCATTTAGCGCGGATTGCCTCGCAACAACGCATGGACAAGTTGAGCGGAGTTACAAGGATCATTGCGGTTCCCACGCCGTTGTGATTCTTGAGGCATTTGGCTGTTGCAGCCGCCTCTACATCGTCGCTTTCGCCATAAATTTCAAGTCCGGTACACTTGATGTGGTTAAGAGTTTCCTGTTGCCAATCCTCAAGACCATCAATATACTGGAGCTCAATTTTCAGTTTAGAGACCTCAAGTTTCGAGAAATTAAGCTGGCACCATCCGTGAGCAACATCCACTTCGCCAATCTTGATGAACGCGTCTTCGCCATCGTCTCCATAGACATTCAGAACGGCTTTTCTGGATGTACTGAAGCCAAGACCTACACCAATAAGGGGTGTAGGGTCGCCCAAATCCACAACGATGTACTTCTCGACATCGGATGTTCTCAGTTCAAAGCCCACGGTATCGACATGGGGATTCAGCAGCTCGGAGGCATGAAGCTCATAAACATCGCCGCTGATCATGGATTCCTGAAGTTCCACGGTCTTGCCGACACTGGTGGCTTCGAGTGCCCAACGTTCAAAATCAAAAGGTTTTCCGCCGCTTGCTGGCTTACGGATATAGGACAGGATGAACGTCAAAAGTTCGCTTGGAGTAAGCCCTTCGACATTTTGACCGCGATCTGCAGCGAATCTCTTGAGGCTTTCCACGCTCATGGATGTGGGGAAAATCTGATTGAGGGTCCAATCGGTCTGCTTGTAGAGTCCCCAAATTGCAGATGCCGCGCACGCAAGACGGATATAGGTATCGGTTCCCTGCGTAATGTTGATCGTAGGGTTAAAGTTCTTGGCATCTACAATCATCCTCTGAAGGATTTCATCAACTGTTACGGACATTGCCAACCTCCACAAAGCGGCTAAAAGTGATGGTCTTGCCTGTATAGGCAACGCATTCTACGTTGATAAGCAACCTATCTGCGCTATCATAGCTCGCGAATGCTTCTACAGACTTAAGGTGCTTGATATCGAGAAGCCACTGAAGGGCTTCTTCTGCGTATTTGACAGCCCTTATCCTGGTATTTTCGGAAGCGACAGCCTTTAAAAGTTCCTTGAATCTATGACCAAACTCCGGCTTCTTGAAGAAAGAACCTTTTGCAACCGTAAGAGAAAGCTCGACTTCTTGCTTGATATCGTCAAATGTCATGAGAGGGTCTCCGGGAAAGTGCCAGGGCTTGGCGGTGTCGTGGGCATGGTTTCTGTAATGGTTACCGTGGCGGTTTTCAGCACGTTTTCAATGGCCTTAAAAAGCGTTTTATAGGGCTTTTCAATGGTCTTTTTCGTGATGCAGCTTTTAATAGCATCAGCTACGGCAACGGTCATCAAGGAGAATGTCGGGTCCACAGAGACCACAACTGTTCCACCGTGAGACGGCACTCCTGGTTTCGGGACTCCATCCCAGAAGGCGCAAATTTTAGCTGCCATGTTGGTTATGGTTGCCTCGGTATTATCCGTGGTAAAGGCGCTTTCAAGCAGGGAAACATCACCACCGGCAGTAAGAACAGCACCATCAATAGTCCCGCCCTTGGCATACTTGTTGTATGCCTTGGCAAGGTCAGGGGCCACATTCTTTTTGCCGTCAGCACCCTTTACGATGCGTTCAAACTCGTTACTTAAAGTATCAAGGTCTAGCATTACATATCCTGAGCATCGGTTGTAGGTGAAGTAGGCGCACCAAGGTTGCCCACATGGGTGTGCTTGTTGTAGTTCTGACGCAAACGGTCCAGGGTTCCAGACTTGTCCTGGACATCACCTGTTACGCGAAGGTCGCCATCGATATCAACGCCACCGCTTGCCTTGATCGCTATGGTTCCATCGTCCTTAAGGATGATGTAATGTTCCTTTTCCCTGTAAAGGGCTGTTTCGCCTTCGTTTACGGAAGGCCTATCGGCACCATCGGATGCAACGGCAATCACCACATTGCCAAATTGCAGCAACAGCACGCGGTCACCTTTGCGAGGAATGCTGATAAAACCGAATTGCTGCATCAGCTGACGGTCTTCAAATTCAATGTCATTGGCTTTTGCCGTGAGGTTTCGGAGCTTTCCGGCAACATCCTTGCAGCTTTCAACAATGCTTGTAAAGAATTTCATCATATAACACCTCCGGGCTGGAGCGTAAGGCGGGTCCTTTTTCCTTCCTGGCGGGAAAGGGTGAATGTCCTGGACACGATCAGGTAATTGTCGTTTGCCCCATTGAAATCATCCTGCACATCGCAGAACTGATTGATAGTCCAATTGTTGCCTTTCTGGGAGTGCCCTGCCACGGTGTATTCCAGCTGAATTGCCTGGGCCTTTTCGGTAGCAAGTTGCAACTCAGCCGTCTTTTGGGCGGGACCCTCGTTCTCGTTCCAGTTGGCGACAAGAGGCATCTTGAAGGGATAATCACTGTTTTTCACGGTACATTTCGTGTACTTGATATCGTTATCGGACTGTGATTCACCGACAATCCTTATTTCGGAATGTCCACTTTCAATAGACTTGGTTACAGAGCCCTCGATATAGTCCATTTCGGACACATCTTCAAAGGCATGGATATGGAAATTGGCGGAACCGCGGGCAAGGGGCTTGTCAAAAACGAACTGGCCCTCCGGGGAAACCCAGAACAAGTAGCCCTGGGAATTGGCCGCTTTCTTGATTACATCGAATACAGAATCTCCCGGAGAGACCTCGACAAATTGCCGCTTAATCCTATCCTTGGAAGCCCCGGAATTATACACGAAATCCTTCTTGCTGATAAACGGAATATCCCGGACAAGTTTTTCTGCCAAACCAGGCAAAGTCTTTGGCAATGCCCCAAATTTGGTAACGCTTGTGTTGGACAAAAGCCAGGCCGTGGACTTACCCTCGACACTGAATCGGGGGCCTCCCTGCTTGGAAAGAGTTCTCCTGGTAGTAAGGACAATTCCAGTAAGTACCACAACGCGATTCACGTAGATTTCACAGAGATCGCCCTCGTTAATGTCGTATTGACTGTCACATTCAAAGGAAAATGAACCTTCCGGGGAGAACAGGTCAGCTTCAATGCTGTAGCTGATGAACTTGTCAACCCTGGCATTCTTGACGGTGAGAAGCACTTCATCACGATTCATAGACAAGTACCTCCCCAATCATGAATGTTGGATTCTTGACATTGTTTAAGGCGCACAGTCTTTCTGCAGCCTGGTAAGATAGCCCGTTATCAACGGCGATCTTGTGGAGCGGGGTTTCGTGAGTCACCTCAATTTTCTTTGTTGTCATGTACTCCATCTTGATACGGAGTACAGCTTCGGATAATGTTGCAACCTGTTTCTTGAGGCGGTCGGGGCTAGAAGACACCGGAAGCACCTTCTGAACGAACTCGCGGGCCATGGCAAGGGAGTCTTCCATATCCTGCGGGGACACAAGAACAGGGGCGCTAGGCTTGCTAAGGCTTCGGCCTTCCACATCATCGACAACGACATTTTCGCGGGCCATGCTTTCGCCAAGGCGCTTTTCATCCTCAGAAATGAGTCTTCCCGCCTCTGTAGATATTGTAGCAGCAGCGAGCGTGGCAAAGCACCCATAAACGGTTGCAGGCATACCGGCTACATTGCCAAGCATTTCGGTAGCGCTGGTAACCAAGGTACTTATAGAAGCCTTTGAACTGGTATGATCATCAATTCGCCTTGCAAGACCAGTGAAAGAATCCAAGCATTCCTGGAAAGCTCTTGTAAGTGTTCCGGAAAGCGTATCAAGGTAATCAATAGTGGCGCTAATGGCATCAAGAGGGGCCTTGACGCTTTCGATAACGCCAAGAACCTGCCCAAGGCCCTGATTGACTGCGGATGCAAAAGCCCTGGCGGCATCGCCAAGCTCGCCCCACTTGTCAAGAATCGACCAGTCTTCGCCTTCCACGTCGGGAACTCCAGCCTGCTGCATGGATTCCGCAATAGCGGCCATGGCTTCTTCATTGCAGGCGGTAGCCTCTTCGAGGTTGGATTCGTAAGGGTCCGTGTAGTTTTGGGTTTCCGGCTGGATTCCCGCTACAACGAACTCAAAAGTGAACTCTGCAAACTTTCTACGGCGATCTTCGCTAAAAGATGCGTTTCGTGGATATCCTTCAACAACGCCGTGTTCAGGGTGCACGAGCTCAATAGGGCTTGGAAAATAGGACAAGAACCAGTTTCTTATCTGGACAAAATTGTCCTCGTAGTCCTTATTCTTGATGACACAGGAAAACTTGAACGTCTCAGGATCAACGCCCATATCCTCGATATCGGCACCGTTTTTATACGGGTATGTAGTCTCGGAAAGGGTATGACTAATGTCATCCCCTATAGATACGAGACTTAAAGTCCATGGACCGAGTGTAGATTCAACGCCTTCTGCCATCATTTACCCAAACTTGGAGTGTTCTTCACTTTGACGGTAGGCGGCTTTACGCCCTTACCAGATGTTTCTACAACAGCCTTTTCGCCACCGATGATGTTGATGTTGAAACTTTGATTTTGCGGCGGAAGTTCGATTTTAGGCGCAAGCATTTCCATGTAAGTTTTGCTATCGACCATGGTCTCCTTGCGTTCCTTGTTCTTCTTAACAGCTTCCTGCATCTTCTCGGATGCGGCATCCATTTCTTTCTGGAGCCTGTTCACCTTCGCTTCATTGACATAAAAAAGGCTGTTCAATTCATCCTGCATGGCATTGAAGGCGATATCCTTCTGCTTGGCCCAATAGGCAGCTTCATAGCCATATTTATCTTCTATGGTCTTGTTGCTCTTTGCCTGGATTTCATCGCGGTTGGCCTTCATTTCCTTGTTGGTGTTGTACAACTCCACGCAAGCATCGCCAAACTCATAAATTTTCCCAACAGCCCAGCCTGTAGCAGCCGTCAATGCACCCATACCAAGGGCGGAACCACCTAGCTTGTTAAGCCCAGACCTTGCCCCGGACAAAGCCTTTCCAAAGCGACCCTGTTCTTTGGTGTTCGCCACAACCTGTTTCGTGTTTGCGACATTCTTTGCAGGTAAGTCATCATCATCCATGTAGTAGTTCGGGTTACCCATGCCACCACCCTGGCCCATATTGACCACAAACACCTTTTGCACGGCTGCAGCACTTACCGCACCTCCTACGGCATCGGAGCCACCCTTTGTCCCCTTGCCGGTCCAAAGCCCCTTCATTTCGGCACCAAAGGCTCTAACCTGGTTTACCAGGCCACCAAGTTTCACAGCACCAAGAGCGAGTGCTGCAACGGTCATGGCCTTGAATCCAGCCGTCACAAGGCTCTGGTGATCAGAGAGGTATTTAAGAACATCCGAAAGTTTATCTACGGGGCCAGCAAGGTTGACATCGGCAAACTGTACCGCCACGGCCTTCATCTTTTCGACATTCGTATTAAAATCGTTTGCAGTCTTCTTGAAGCGTTCATCAAGGGCGCTTGTATTGGTCATTCCCTCCTGGCCACTTTTAGTAATGGCATCAAGAGTTTTCCAACCATTTTTGTATTCAGCCATAACAGGCTGCAAAGCCTTGATAGATGACGCACCAAACATCGGACCGAGTTTTTTGATGTTTCCATCGGTCTTTTCCATGAGCTGGTGCATGATCACATCAAAATCGTTCAGTTCGCCATTCTTGTCGAAAACCTTTACGCCAATCTTTTTAAGGTCTTTAGCCTTGGCAATCAGTTCGCTAAACAGGGAAGAAACTGATGTAGTAAGTTCAGCTTCGCTCTTGATCTGGGCGTTCATTACCTGAAGGTATGCGCCAAAATTTGCAAACTGATCAGCAGACTTAATGCCAAAAGAAGAAGAGGCGGCAAGCAAGGCCTTACCTTCTCCAGCAAACTTTTGAAGGGTGTATGAACCTTGGTCACCCTGGATAATGAGGGAATTGAACGCCTGGGAAATCTGTTCCGCGCCCCAACCCATAGAAACCTTCATGGACGAAGCAACACTTGCAAGTTCTTCAACAGAAGCGCCTGAAGCCTTCGCTGCCTTCGCCAGGGTCGCTCCCATTTGTTCAGAAAAGTCAAAGTCACCGGTGACTTCACCGATGCGAGAAATGCCCGCGAGAATGGTGTTTGCATCA
>DCGZ01000055.1:0-4515 GCA_002314675.1 Fibrobacter sp. UBA1765
AACCTAGCGACTTGTAATCTCCACAAGCAAACCTTTTTTCAAACGGGTCTTCCCAAGTTCTTGGGTCGGTAAAAGAGATTTCCTTGGACTCAATAATGTCCTTCGCCCTGGCATAACGCATATAGCGATACACGGTCAGCCTATCCTTACTGAATTGGTCAACCTTGATATCACCTAAAAATTTCACATTCTTCAACGACTTGAACTTTTCTCCAAGCCCCTTCGAATCGACAAATTCATCATCTTTTTTCGATATCATTTATTCCATCATTTTTGAGCAGATTCATTTTTCGCCTTATTGCATTGTTTGGAATTTATACGGAACCCTTGAAAAAAAACAAGAGTCTCGAATTTCAACAAACAAATGTAAAAAAAAACAAACAATGTCAAGTATTTTCGAGCAAAACGTTGTTTACAGAAGAATTTTGAAGACAAAAAAGCCCGATTGCAAAAGCAACCAGGCCGTAAAAAAAAACGCCACAAATAAGAGATTCTAAACATTCTTTTTTACATACACCGCAAAACGGACTACGGAGAGATCCTGCACCTGCCGTTATATATATGGCAGGATTGATTTAAGCAGTCGCAGTCACTACGAGGTACGCCACATACCCGACATAGACGGCAAACAAAAATCCGCCGGCAACGCGGCCAACGCGGCCTTCCGACTTTTTCAGCCTGAACCCAAGCGGGAAAAGCAGCAACGTAAGGAATGCCATCACAGGAAAGTCACGCAAAAGTACCATTGAATCAAGCTTCATTGGGCAAATCACCGAAGGAATGCCGACAACGAGAAGCGTATTGAAAAGGTTAGATCCAATCACGTTGCCAAGCGCAAGCGCCGTATCGCCCTTGCGAGCTGCAATGATGGAAGAAGCAAGTTCCGGGAGCGATGTACCGACCGCGACAACGGTAAGGCCAATCACAAGGTCGCTCACGCCCAGGGACTTCGCAATTTCAGTTGCGCCATACACAAGCAACTTTGAACTGCCTACAAGAAGGACAAGGCCTATGCCAAGCCACATCCACGACTTTGCAGTAGAAACCTTTTCTTCTTCTTCGGCAACTACCTTTTCCTTTAGGCCCTGGCGAATCTGCAAGGCAAGAATCACCGCAAAAACGCCAATCAAAATCAAACCGTCTATACGGGAAATCGACTGGTTCAAAATCACGGCAAGCGAAGCCACTGTTGCAAAGATCAAGTAAAGCAAATCCTTAAGAACGACGCTCCTCGACATGGGCACTGGGCATATAAGGGCAGTAACGCCAAGGATCAACGCGATGTTCGTGATGTTCGAACCGTATGCGTTCCCAAGTGCAAGTTCCGGGGTGTTGCCGAGAGCCGCAAAAATGGAAACCGTAATTTCTGGAGCAGACGTTCCAAAGCCAATGACTATGGCCCCTATCAAGAACGAAGAAACGCCAAGAGCCTTTGCAAGGCCCGTTGCGCCATCTACGAACTTGTCGGCACTCCAGACTAAAACAGCAATGCCAGCAATAACAGCGAGAATAGGAATAAGCATTAGAAGATCTTAAACGACAAGCCAAATGTCAATTCAGTTTCACTGAATTCCGTCGGGACCTGGCGAATATAGGCAGTATTGTAGGAATCGCCAAAGATAAAGTTGGAGCCAACATTAAATGCAAGGAAGCTTGTAAGGTCTACGTTAAAGCCAAGAGTCAAGCCAAAGTTTGCAAATTCATGTTCATCACTCAAATGATAATATTCCTTGCCGGAATCATCCTTTGTAACAAGACGATCATGAACATTAAAGTACATGCGGGCACCAAAGTCAAAAGAAAGTCTGGAACCTGTACCACGCAAGCGCAAAAGCAACGGCACGTCGATTCCCAAATGTTCAAAGGTATATCTTACGGTTTCGCCAGTACGCTTGTTGTCTTCGTAATAATCAAAAGTCTGTGTAGCTGCACGGTATGTGCAAATAGCGCCAACGACAAAGGCAAGGGAATGGTCATTGATTGGAATCTGGTATGTAAGGCCAAGACCAGCATGCAAGCCAGAAAAATCGTAGCCTTCAAAATCAGATGTCATTATATATGGGCCAACAGTTCCCTGAATAGCAAGCGAACGCTTTACCGGGAACTCATTAATCAAGCGAATTGTATCAGGGACTTCCGCTGTATAGTAAACTGTTTCATTATCCTTGTTTTCGTAGACAATAACCGTTGTAGACTGCGGGTAGTAATAATACGGATCGGCATAGTAATAATGGCCATGACCATAGCCATAGTAGTAATGAGCATGCGGACGCGGCGGTGGCGGTACAGGGCGCGGGTGGCCAGGGCCACCTGCAGGAGCGACATGGTGTTCCGGAGCAGGCCCCACAGAAGATGTCGGAGCTATAGTCCTTGAAGCGGAACGTGATGAAGATTCTTCACGAGGAGCCGACGGCTTATCGGCTCCCTTATTAGGATTGCCACCAACAGACTGTCCTACCGGCTGCGCACCTTGAGGGCGAATTTCCTTATCTGCATTCTCTGCATAAAGCGATGCGCAAAGGAACGGAACAACACACAATGCAGTCAAAAGCAACTTCTTCATATCCACTCCCTAATTCTTAATTTTGCATTCCTAATTCTTAATTAATTAGGACCAGCCTCTATCAGAAGTACCAGAAATACCACGAACCTTGAGGTCAAAGTCATCTGGGTTCGTTGCAGCTTCAATAGCAGTCTCGTAGGAAATGCGTTCATTAATGTAATGATCGTAAAGCGCCTGGTCAAACGTCTGCGAACGATACTGGATATGGCCTTCTGCAATAGCCTGTTCCACCATGTCAATCTTATCCTTGTCGGCCAAGTATTCCTTGATAGCGCCGGTATTGATCATGATTTCAGCCGCAGGAACTCGGCCCTTGCCATCCTTTGTCGGGAGCAAGCGGAGCGAAATGATACCAGCAAGCACAGATGAAAGCAACAAGCGGATTTCATCATGCTGGTGCGGCGGATACATGGAAAGCACACGGTGAATTGTTTCTGTTGCATTTGTCGTATGGATTGTAGCAAACACCATGTGACCGGTATCAGCAGCAGTCATAGCGATCTGCATTGTTTCAAGGTCACGAATTTCGCCCACGAGCAAAACATCAGGGTCCTGACGAAGAGCTGCCTTCAAGGCGTTTGCATAAGACATTGTATCAACACCGATTTCACGCTGAGAAACGATAGACTTCTTATCCTTGTGCAAAAATTCAATCGGGTCTTCGACAGTAATGACATTCACACTTTCATTCTGGTTGATGTAGTCAATCATTGCAGCAAGGCAAGTGGACTTACCAGAACCAGTCGTACCGGTTACAAGCAACAAGCCACGCTTGGTAAGGGATAGGTCCTTGATTACGTCAGGGAGGCCAAGTTCTTCGAACGGTGGAATCTTAGCCTTGATATGACGGATAACCATGGCTATTGTACCACGCTGACGGAATACGTTCACGCGGAAACGACCCATGTCGCGAGCACCAACTGCAAAGTCGCATTCCTTGGTTTCTTCAAAACGACGCTTCTGGTCGCGGTTCATGATATCGTCAAGGAAGGTATCCATGGACTGCGCGTCGACTCGGGTTTCAAACAAATGCGTCAAGGCACCGTTAATACGGAATACTGGCGGCACGCCAACACGAATATGCAAGTCAGATGCCTTGTTTTCTACCATTGCTCTAAGGAGCTGTTCTATGCGAAGCTGTTCAGCCATGAATTACCCACCGAATTTTTCGTCGTAAGCCTTTTTGATTTCTGCAAGGCGTGCGGCAATGCTTTCATTTTCAGGATTCTTTTCTGCAAGATCCATGTAAATGTCAAGTGACTTCTGGTAAAGTCCCTGTTCAAAGTAAATTTCAGCAAGAGTGCGGGTATTCAAGCTGTCATCAATGCTTTCGGCACTATCCATCAAGGATTCCTTCGGGTCCTTGAGGAGTGCACTAGAAACTTCATCGTCGGAATCGCCAGACATCAAGAAGTCGACACTATCCTGAGGAGCTGTCTTTTCTTCAGGGAGTTCATCATCCATGTTGAACAATGCTTCGAAGGCTCCTGTACGAGCTTCTGGCATGGCTGCATCAGAAGAAAGCGGCGGGAGCAATGTTTCGTCGGCATCGACAGCAGGCATTGCTGCCGTTGCAGGAGGCAAAGTCAATTCATCATCATCATCGCCAAACAAGGCGTCAAATGAAGAATCCACTTCTTCGCTAAGGCTAGCCGGAGCTTCCTGTTTTTCAGGTTCATCATCGACAAGCTTAAAAGCTTCATTCACCTTTTCTGCAGCCGGAGAAAGCGAAGGCATTTCAAGGGATTCGTCTTCATCATCCTTGCCAAACAGCGAAGCAAAGGCATCGTCAACATCATCCTTGACTTCGTTCAAAGGTTCTTCAGAGGCAGGAGCTTCAGCTACAGCAGGAGCTTCTACGGTTTCAATAGACTTGTCAAAGCTAAAGTCCAAGTTTTCTTCGGTATCTTCTGGAACTTCAGAAAGCGGTGCTGCAGCAGGTTCAACTACAG
>DCGZ01000055.1:4564-4755 GCA_002314675.1 Fibrobacter sp. UBA1765
ATCGCCAAAGGCGTTATCTAGTTCATCAGAAATTTCTGTTGCGGCAGGTTCTTCAGCAACCGTTGATTCTGCTACAGGAGTTTCGACCGGAGCTGCATCAACATCAACAGACTTGTCAAAGCTAAAATCAAGGCTCTCTTCGGTATCTTCTGGAACTTCAGAAAGTGGTGCTGCAGCAGGTTCAACTACAG
>DCGZ01000055.1:4798-5295 GCA_002314675.1 Fibrobacter sp. UBA1765
ATCGCCAAAGGCGTTATCTAGTTCACTTGCAACTTCGGTCTGAGCTGTTTCTTCTACGACTGGTTCTGCAACCGGGGCGGCTTCTACAGGAGCCGTTTCAGCAGGAGCTTCTTCCGGGAATTCGTCATCACCAAACATAGCGCCGATAGCATCACCGACACCGTCGCCAAGTTCATTCGGGGTTTCAACACCAGCAGCAGGTTCGTCACTTACTACTGCAGCATCAAGCTTGCCAAGAATATCAGAAAGACTTTCAGTCGGCTTATTTGCGTCAAGGTCCAACGAAGCCTTGTCTTCAATTTCAACATTGCCTAGCAGAGATGCCAAGGATTCAGCCGGAGCGTCATCTTCCAGTTCCATTGCCGGGCCTGGTACACTGAAATCAAAGTCTTCTTCAGAAATTTCTTCAGTCTTAGCAGGTTCCTCAACAGCCATTGTTTCAGCAGACTTTTCAAAGGCGCCTGCAGAAGCGTTTTCTTCCGGGAGTTCATCTTCAC
>DCGZ01000106.1 GCA_002314675.1 Fibrobacter sp. UBA1765
GCCTACGAATGGGAATCGGAATCGAGAGGATCATCTAGCAAGGCAGCCTAAATGCTACCACACATGTTGATGATGCCTCAATTAAATTTCGGAATTTTTCCCAAATTTAATTTGCAAACTTCTACTCCAGCACCAGGTGGTACGTTCTTCGCTTGGCAGTTTCATCGTCGCACTTGATGAGGCCTTTTAGGCATAGATCCTGCAGGTCGCGGTTGGCTGTATCCGAGGAGCATTTGCCAAAGTTCGCCCAGTTCTTGGAATTCATCTTGCCTTCGTAACCGTTCAGGTAGATGTTCAGGATTTCCTTCTGGCGTTCCGTCACGGCAACGTCTGCAAAGCGGTTCCAGAACAAGGTCTTTTTCATCACCAGATCCAGCGAAACTTCTGCATCGCGCAAGGAGTAAAGCAGGGTGTTCATGAACCACACCAGCCACTGGGTAATATCCCCGTTGCCATGCTGGGTCAACTCCAGAAGGCGGTAATATTCCTTGCGGTCCTTGTTGATCTGGGTGGACATGTTGTAAAAACGCAGGCGGCTCTCCTCCCCCTTCGCCAGCTGGATATCCGCAAGGATTCGGGCCAGTCGGCCGTTGCCGTCTTCAAAGGGATGGATGCTCACAAACCAGAAATGGGCAATGGCGGCACGCACCACCCAGGAATTGTTGTCGAAGCCGTTGAACCATTCCATAAAACGGTTCATTTCTGCGGGAACTCGATCGGGCTTGGGGGCCTCGTAATGGACCTTCTGGCGGCCCATGATTCCAGACACCACCTGCTCCTCGC
Organism: Fibrobacter sp. UBA1765; assembly: GCA_002314675.1. Lineage (GTDB taxonomy): Bacteria > Fibrobacterota > Fibrobacteria > Fibrobacterales > Fibrobacteraceae > UBA1765. The sequence continues at coordinate 784 of DCGZ01000106.1, forward strand.
AGGTTCTATACTTCCCCACCTCCAGGCGGGCGCCGTTGCTGAAACGGTCCTGGAAAAATGCCGCTTGCCAGCCGAACAGAATTTCATCGGTAATTGCGCGGTCGTAATGCTCCATGGCATCCATCATCACGGCCACTACGGCCTCCACCCCACGGGAATAGGCGACCTTGTCACCATCGATGCCAAGCCTTGTTGCCACCGAGGAGCGAACCTGGTCCATATTCAACTCGATGCCCTCGATTTCGGAGGAACGGATAATGTCTGCGGTCAGGTTTTCTGCAACCTTTGAAAGTTGCTTGTCAAACCCCAGTCCAAGCAGGCGACCATAGAGATGCCCCTGGGCAATACGCACCTTGTCAACCAGGGGCGTAACCTCGTCCTTGTTCCAGTAAAAATCAGTCCAATGCGGCTTTTCGTGAATATACATAGCGTTACCGTCATTAAATATACAATAATGACGCATAATTTGCGGCATTATTGAGAAAAAAATGACGCAAAACTTAACAATGGTTCTTGAAAAACGCAAAAAAAAGAAGCCCACCTTATGCAGGAGAGCCTCTTTTATGTCAGGATCCTTCGCCTTACGACTCAGGATGACACTTCTGGAATTAACCCAAGGTTACTTCAACCTTGTGGGTACCGCTTGTAAAGACTGGAGCGATGTTGGATTCAATTTCCTTGCCATCGACAACCATCTTTGCAACGCCCTTGCAGACGTGCTTCGGGTTCTTGACAGTTACTTCGTATGTTGCACCGCGGAACTTACGTGTAACCTTGAATTCACCCCACTTAGAAGGAATGCAAGGATCAACGATCAAGCCCTTGAAGCTAGCGCGAACACCGATAATGAACTGTGTTGCAGCCTGGTAGGTCCAAGAAGAAGTACCGGAGAGCCATGCGTTACGGCCCATACCGAACTGCTTGTGTTCGTCACCGAGAATGTTCTGTGGGTAGCAATACGGTTCAGATTCGAATACGTCGAGAATACCGTTCTTTGCAGCCGGGTTGATCTGGCAGTAGTATTCGAAAGCCTTGTCGCCACGGCCAAGGATTGTTTCAGCGATCATAACCCACGGGTTAGTGTGGAGGAAGATACCGCCGTTTTCCTTTGCTCCAGGAGGATAGGTAGAAATGCCACCAACAGCTGGTTCAAAGCCACGGTAGCCCGGAGTAGAGCTCTTAACACCGTACTTGGTGTTCAAAAGCTTGTTCAAGGAATCCATGCCCTGTTCTGCACGCTTGCCATAAGCAATGCCTGCGATAACCGGCCAGGACTGACCGTTACAGTAGATCTTGCCGTACTTGGCCTTAGAAACACCGTAACCGTTGCCTTCCTTGTCGAACCAACGAGTCCACCACTTGCCATCCCAAGCGCTGTCGTTGAATGCCTTCTTGACATCTTCGTACCAGCCCTTGTACATTTCGACAGACTTCTTGTCGCCGATAGTTTCGCAAATGTCCATCAATTCAAGAAGAGCCTTTGCGTAGAGTGCAGTGTTGAATGTGGATTCAGCACCGAGCGGGAGGTTCATGCAGTCGTTCCAGTCAGCGAAGCCGAGGAGCGGGAGCTTGTGCTTACCGAGGTTGTTGCGGCTGAATTCGACAGACTTCTTCAAGTGTTCGAGGACAGTGCCCTTCGGACGGTCAGCGCGCTTCTTGCCAGCAACGTAGAACGGAATTTCTTCCTTGAGGAGGTCGAGCTTGCCAGTTTCCTTGAGGTAGTTGGCAACAGTAAGAACGATCCAGAGATGGTCATCGCCGTACCAGTCAGCGTACATCGGATTGCCCTTGGCATCCTTGACGCCAGCCTTTTCGCGGGAGTCACCTGCGTTAGCTTCGTTGCCGTTGTCTTCTGCAAGGGCGAGCGGAGCATACTGGTGCATTGCGTTACCTTCTGGGCGCTGTACAGAAAGAAGGTTCTTAGCAAGTTCAAGAGCTTCTTCCGGCATGTGGCTCATAACGCCCATGAGGTCCTGGCTGGAGTCACGGTAACCGATACCGCGGCTTGTGCCGTAACCGAGCTGATAGAGGGAAAGGTAACGGCTCCAGTTCTTGGTGGTGTGGCACTGACGTGGGTTGTGCACGTTCACCATGGAGTTGAATGCTGCATCCGGTGTTTCAACCTGGATTGTGGAGAGGTACTTGACCCAGAACTGTGCGAGTTCTTCGAATGCCTTGTCAACATTCTTGAGGTCACGATACTTCTTGATAGCCTTGTTAGCAACCTTGAGGGACTGTTCCTGACCGAGCTGTGTGCAGGTGCGGAAAGTCTTCTTCGGAGCAATCTTGCCAGCGTGAATCATGAGAGCAGCGATGTTGTCGCCGCGGTCGCATTCAGAGTTACCAAGTTCCTTGTTAGCAAGGGAAAGCGGAGCTGCCCAGGAGCCCATTTCGTTGGAGCCGAGGAATACGCGACGGTCGCCATCGAAGGAGGAAACCTTGCCGTTTGCTGTAACGTAGTTCACGGCGAAGTCACGCTTCATGTAAGCGTACTGTTCGAGAACAAGGCAGCCGTCCTTTTCCTTGTGAGCCTTGAGGGTCATTGTCTGCGGAACCCAGTCAGCGTTTGTGAGCTGCTTTTCAGCTTCGAAGTGGCTGAATTCGTAAACAGGAACAATGTCAACTTCCTTAGCGGAGTTAGAAATGTTAGTTACCTGGATGTCCTGGAGGAGTGTGTTGGAGCCAGTCGGAACAAAGATTGTTACCTGAGTACGGAGACCCTGGCATTCTGCAATCCAACGCATGTAGGAAAGACCAACGTGGCATTCCCACTTGTCCATCTTGGTAAGGGTCGGAACTACGAACGGAGAAAATACGCTGTAGCCCTTTGCATCCTTAACGCGGATGTAAACGGTGCTAGCCTTAAAGTCAGAGCAAGGCATCTGAGCGATGTACTTGGTGATACGGTTAAGAGCCGGGTCGCCCTTGCAAACGAGGGTACCACCGGTTGTATCAACGATACCACCGAAATTCAATGTACCAACGTAGTTGCACCACTTGATCGGGGTTGCCGGGTTGGTAAGAACGTATTCCTTAGCAGCGTCATCAAAGTAACCGTACTTTGCAGCAGCCTTAGGGGCTACCTTCTTAGCAACCGGCTTCTTAGCGACAGCCTTCTTTGTTTCTTTTGCCATGTTATCTCCGTAAGAGGATGAGTGAATTAAATTTTTGAGTCAGCTACAACGTGACTGTTTTCCCTAGTGCCATAGTTGATGCCAAAATATCCATTCAACTTGGAACTACGGCTTGGATCCTTTAAAATGCCAATTGCAGCTCGTACATACTTAAGTTCTACAAGAATGTGGTCGCGGCTCATGCAGTTGAGGAACGGACCTTCCGGGTAAAGCGTTGGGCGCGGTTCTTCACGAATAAGCTTTTCCAGGTTTTCTAGATCATTGTTCAACTGGCGTTCATGCGCCTCAAGAGCCCTAACGACTTCCTTGTGCTCTGCACCATAAAGGAATGCAAAACCGAGTGTTCTCGGATCATCGTTAAAGCCTGTCAGGTGACGAATGACTTCTTTGCGAAGCAAATCGTGACCTTTTTCTGTAATTGAATAAACCATACGTTCCGGCCTGTTGCCATCTCGTTCTGTTCTACCAACCACATATTCGTTCTTTTCAAGGCGGATAAGGCGATTGTAAATAGTCGATGTGCTAATCTTGGCCCATCTGTCAAGTTCACGTTCACGGATTTCAGTCATGATGTCATAACCGCAACTATCGTGTTCGGAAATAAGGCCAAGCAATACTAGATCATAACGATTCATAAGATATAAGTTCTTTTCATTAAATATTCCAAGTTGGAATATAGCTTATTGTTTTACAAAACGTACCATCTAACATTAAAAAAAACACATTTTTGAACTATTTTGCCAAATCCTTGATTACCAAGATGCCACTTTTTTCAAGTTTCGGGTATGCGCGCATGCCTTCGCCACCGTGTCCATGGTCCAAAACATCAATCAAATCACCCTTGGCAGAATACAGATGAAGTTCCCACGGACCGTTCGGAGCATTGAAATAGCCTGAATTCTTTTGAACATTACGGGCGTAACTTATATTTAAACGATCAGAAATACTACGAGCCTGCACAAGGGACACGTCCGCAAGTTCCCAGCTAATCGGGTATCCGCCCATGTCGAACACGAGCACAGCGTTCTGGTCGGAATCTTCCTTCATCGTAAACTTCCAGCTGAATTCCTGCCAGCTGGAACTAAGGTCTAGAATACGACCATTTGCATACGGAGTGTATGCATCGCTATTGCGCTTGATATCGACGTTCATTGTACGTGGACGGTCAGCGCGTGCACGCATGCTAAACACGTAAGTCGTACCATTGATAAGAGCAAGGTTCTGCTTGAACTGGAGACTCCAGCTATCCTTGCCGGCCTTCTTGATTTCAAAGCGGATACCTTCGCTTAAAGGTTTCAGTTCAACTTCGCCGCCCCAGAAATCAGAAGTCCAGAAAGCAGTCTTGCCTTCTTCGCTATCGAAGGTTCCGTTCAATACAAGGTTTGCGCCAGAACCAAGGGAACCTGTCGTGAAATCGCCATTTGCAATAAATGACGGGATTACACTTGTATTCTGAATACTCAGGGAACTATCGGTACATACAAACTTCGCCCAGTCCACAAGCGTGTTGAAGGAGCTATGCGTAGTCATGTCCATGTCCTTGCTGTCAAAGTTGCCCGGACCCCAGCTCCACACGAGCCAGCTGATATTCAAACGTTCTGCCTCAGCCATAATGTGCTTGTACGGAATGTACTTTGCACCCTTCACGGCAACAGGAGCGAATTCGCCAATAATTAAAGGCAAGTTCAATTCAACAGACTTTTCCAAGGTTTTTGTGACACGTTCTTCAACGGTCTTGCAACCAGTAGCTTCTGCATCATGGCGTTCTGACGGCCACCACATGTGCAAGTCAAAGAGCAAGTTATGTTCAGGATCAGCCTGCAACAGACGCGGCCCCTGTTCAAACAGGTTCTTTGAACTTTGTCCCCAGCCATCGGCGTCTATTACCAAGGGAACACGAACACCGGCAGCACGGAGCTTTGTAACGATATGGCTATAGGATTCAAAGAATTCCTCGCCATCTACCTCTTCAGCACCGACTTCGTTACCGATATTCAAGAGCATGTATTCCTGGTGGTTCTGGATAACCTGCAAAACATCTTCGCGGAGCCAGAAGTTCAATAGTTCAGGAAGCTTGTCCCAACGACCTGTTGCGTCATGCAATTCCGGCATTGGAATCATATTGTTTGCAATGCATTCACGCATAATGCGGTCAAGGTCGCCAATACGGCCTAGCATATTCCAAACAATACGAACTACATTTGCACCTGTTTTCGCGATTTCTGCAACACTCTTGCCTTCGCGGTCGGTCCAAATGAACATGTGGTTGATGCCGCGCAAAATAACCTGTTCGTTATCCTTGCTATAAAGGTTGCGGCCTTGAACAAAAAATCCCGGTTTTGTATTTGCCATAATAACTACTTTATAAAGTTTTTCTTAAAGATATATAAAAAAGAAGGAAAGGGTAACAGAAAAATCAAGAATTAGGGGTAGAATAGACGAAAGAGGATTGTTAAATCCCAAAGTGTCGGCTGTAGGCTGACGTCTGTCAACTTTTGATAATTCAGAATTAAGGATTCAGAATGCAGAATTAGGAATTTTCATTCTGTCGTCATCCTCGCGAAAGCGAGGATCTCTACATGCTAGAGATTCTCGGTCGGGGCCGAGAATGATGCGGTAAGTTGCATTTCTAGTCTCTGGTTTCTAGTTTCTAATTTCTACAATTTCTTGCATCTTGCGTCTGGCTCTTGCATCTTACTTACCTCAAA
>DCGZ01000174.1:0-180 GCA_002314675.1 Fibrobacter sp. UBA1765
GGTGACCCTTGATGGAAAGGAGCTTAGCGATCTTTTCAGCAGACTGCTTCTTGCAATCTTCGAATGCAGGATCGTTTTCGGAAATCTTTTCGAGCTTTGTACCTGCGAAGTAACCACCGATGGTGTACGGAATAACGAAGTAGCCATCAGAGAGGCCCTGCATAAGTGCAGAAGCACCAA
>DCGZ01000174.1:200-22108 GCA_002314675.1 Fibrobacter sp. UBA1765
CGTGGTCAGAGAAGTTTGCTTCACCAAGAACGAAGCAGCCCGGGATTGTAGACATCAAGTTGTAGTCAACCCAGAGACCACCCATGGTATAGTGGATAGCCGGGAAGATACGCATCGGAACCTTGTACGGGTTTTCGTCAGTGATCTTTTCGTACATCTGGAAAAGGTTACCATACTTAGCAGAAACGCCAGAGATGCCCATACGCTTGATTGCATCAGCAAAGTCAAGGTAAACAGCAAGGCCTGTGTTACCAACGCCGAGACCAGCGTCGCAAACCTGCTTAGCATTACGGGAAGCAACGTCACGTGGAACGAGGTTACCGAAGCTTGGGTACTTTTCTTCGAGGTAGTAGTAACGATCTTCTTCAGGAATCTGGTCTGCAGGGCGCTTGTCGCCAGCCTTGCGTGGAACCCAGATACGGCCATCGTTACGGAGAGATTCACTCATAAGTGTGAGCTTGGACTGCAAGTCGCCATGGCGAGGAATGCAAGTCGGGTGAATCTGAGTGTAGCACGGGTTAGCAAACAAAGCACCCTTCTTGTAAGCGCGGAATGCTGCAGTTACGTTAGAGCCCTGTGCGTTTGTAGAGAGGTAGTAAACGTTACCGTAACCACCGGTGCAAAGGCAGACTGCGTCAGCGACATGGCTTTCGAGTTCGCCAGTAACGAGGTTACGAACGATGATACCGCGAGCCTTGCCATCGACAACTACGAGGTCAAGCATTTCGCGACGTGGGTACATCTTTACCTTGCCTGCTGCAACCTGGCGCATAAGAGCCTGGTAAGCACCGAGAAGGAGCTGCTGACCGGTCTGGCCACGAGCATAGAATGTACGAGAAACCTGAGTACCACCGAAGGAACGGTTGTCAAGGAGACCACCGTATTCACGACCGAACGGAACACCCTGTGCAACGCACTGGTCAATAATCAAGTTGGAGTTTTCAGCAAGACGATGAACGTTTGCTTCACGAGCACGGAAGTCACCGCCCTTAACTGTATCGTAGAACAAACGGTAAACGGAGTCACCATCGTTCTTGTAGTTCTTAGCAGCGTTGATACCACCCTGTGCAGCAATGGAGTGAGCACGGCGTGGGCTATCCTGGATGCAGAAAGACTTGACGTTGTAGCCGAGTTCACCGAGGGAAGCTGCAGCGGAAGCACCAGCAAGGCCGGTACCGACAACGATCACTGTAAACTTACGCTTGTTAGCTGGGTTTACAAGTTTCAATTCGAACTTATGGCGTGTCCACTTTTCAGAGATTGAACCGCCAGGAATGTGAGAATCCAAAATCATTAGCGAACTCCTTCAACAACGTAAGAAACCTGAACTTCGTCCATGGAAGCTGGAACGACAAAGGATGCCTTCTTAGCTTCATCAGCCTTCTTCTGTTCGAGCTGCTGCTGCAAGCTATGGGACTTTTCACGGAGAGCCTGAGTTTCTGGCTGGTGAGCGACATAGCAAGCAAATGCTGCGGTAACAGCAAAGCCAAGAGCGACAACTACGCTATAAACGATACCGGCAACTTCAACAACCGGAGTCCACTTCTGGTGAGCAAGACCGAGGGTCTGGAATGCAGAAGCGATAGCGTGGAAGAGGTGCATGCCAATAACAAACATACTGATAAGGTAGAAGATTGTCCAGAACGGATTTGCAAACATGTCGATAGTGGTAAGCCACATATCGCGGACGATTTCGCCCTTGTCGTTCATGTAAAGGAAATGGTCACCGAACTTGAGTGTTGCAAGATGCTGGATAGCAAAACCAAGAATGAAGAGGCCAGACCAGATCATGGTGAATGTTGCAAAGGTCTTCTTACCCTTGCGAGCGTTCACGTCATAGCCTTCCGGACCACGGGCAGCCTTGTTTTCGAGCTTAAGCTTGATAGCAAGACCAATGTGGATTACGAACAAGGCGATAAGACCAAGTTCGACGAGGTAAATCAGCTTTACCGGGAAATGAAGCGGATTGAATCCGGTCAAGAATTCAGTATAGGCATTGTAAGATGCCTGTGCTGCAGCCTGATCGAATGTCAAAAGCTGGAAGTTACCACACATGTGGCCCAGAATGAACAGAGCAATGCCTACGCCGCTCAAGCCCATGATCTGTTTCTTACCTATGGAAGAGGTAAGGTACTTAATGATCCATTGCATTAAAGTGTCTCCTTGTTCTATGCTGCTTGGATTGTTTAATTATTTGCCCATGACGGTGCAAGCCTTGCGGCCCGGACCTTCGTAAGAATAAGTGTCTTCCTTCTTGAACCAGAAAGCAATTTCGCGTTCTGCGCTAGCCGGACTGTCGGAGCTGTGAACTACGTTTTCGGTCATCGACGGGGCGAAGTCATAGCGAAGTGTACCTGGTTCTGCCTTGGCAGGATTGGTTGCGCCATTGATTGCGCGAACCTTGGCAATGGCATTTTCGCCACCAAGAGCGAGCATTACGGACGGACCCTTGGTCATGTATTCTTCGAGTTCACCGAAGAACGGCTTTTCGACATGTTCTGCGTAGAAGCCTCGAGCATCTGCAGAAGTCATCTGGTGCATCTTGAGGGCGCAGACGGCAAGGCCCGCATCTTCGTAGCGTTCAATAATCTTACCAACCAAGCCGGACTTAACTCCGTTCGGCTTAATCATAGCGAATGTCATTTCCATAGTATACCACCTTATAAGGATTTGTTTTCAAATATAGTTTTTTAAGGCTTTTTCAATTCAAAAAAACACCTAAAGAGGTAAAAAAACTACTGATTTTCGGCCTTTTCGATTTTTTTGACCAATTCGTCAGCAAGTTTGCCTTCGGATTCAATGTTCTTTAGAAGCCAGCTTACAGATTCTGTAAGTTCGCTTTGAGGGTATTTAGCCATGAACCTGCGGTACATCGCTGCGGCCTCGGCCTTACGTTCAAGATTTTCGTCAAGAACAAACCCCAGGTTGAACAAGGCCTTTTCGGCATATTCAGAAGCTGGGAACATATAGGCTAGAGCCGAATATTCCTTGATTGCTTCGTCGTAATTGCTGGCATCAACTTCAAGCTTGCCAAGTTCATAGGTTGCACGGGCATAAAGAGTATCGTTACCAGGATTCAAGGCCCTAATGACGCTCCACTCCCAGCGAACCATGTCACGCTTATGGGCGCTTGCCAGGCTGTCTGCGCGAGCGATTGCTACGTCCGTAGAAATATTCCAAGAAACACTAGGAGCGTTTTCAGTCTTAAAGCTCAAGGGATTCAAGTTTTCAGCCTTGCTTACAAACCGGCGAACCTTGAATTCATCGGAACGGGTCTTAAGACCAGGATAAGTCGTGGAAAGGGCTGCAATGTAGTCTTCCGAGGAATCCGACGGGAGCTTGTTGTAAAAATATTCAAAGCGAATTTCATTTTCAGGGATAGATGCAAGTTCAGAAAGAACAGGCAAAAGTTCTTCAACGGACTTGCCGTCAAAGCCCCTTCCATACTTTTCAAAATATGGCTTTGCCTCTTCAACAGAAAGCTTGCGGCCAGTCTTCAAGGAATCCGTCACAAATTGCTTTACCTGAGTTCGCAAGGTTGCACGAACAAGCGCCCTGTATTCCCAACTTGAATCAAGGCCTAATTCAAGGGCCTCGTCGGCAAATGCAAGCCAGGTCATCATGTACGTAGCAAGCTGGGTTCTAGAGTAACGAGCTCTTTCAAAATCGCTAAGTTCGTTTCTAAGTTCAACGACATCACGTTCCAAAAGTACCGGGCTGCCATTCTTCAAGACTACCGGGTCCAGGGAATCTGCAGGAATCGCGCCAGCAGCGATGGCAGCTTCAATAGCACCCTTTGCCCTGTCAAAGGACTTTTGCTTTGCAGGAATATGTTCTGTTACAAAATACAAATGGAATGCCGAAGGGTTAGGTACCCGAACTATCTTGGATAAGCCAACCGTTTCACCCGGATAAGCGGCAAAGATTCCAGACTCCATGCCAATACCATAGGGCAAGGCGTGGTCTTCAAGAACAACGCCTAGCTCCCCGCCACGCTTTGCAAGTAGTGCATTGCGGCTATACTTTGCGGCGGCCTGCTTAAAATCATCAAGATTCTTTATGGATTCGGCCACCTTCGCCAAGGCAACGGAATCGGACATCTCGATATCGTAGGCATACAGGCCTTGTGCAGTCTTCCAAAGTGTTGAATCGCGATCAAAGATTTTTCTTGGATCCTGGGTTGCCGGAGGTGCAATTTCGAAATGATGTTTCGTAACCAGTTCGTCACCCCTGGAACGCATGATATTTTGCTTTACATCGCCAATAAATCTGCGCCTAGCATTTTTTTCAACATCTTCTTGCTTAGCCTCGGGCCCAAGCATATTTTTTGCCTGTTCCAGGTAAGAAGCCAGGTCAGCCGCGTGTTCCTGGATATACAGATCTTCAGCAACCTTGGAACGAACGCTTAGGTATGTTGCTGTAGAATCTTCGGACTTGAAGCGGGCTTCATTAGCCTTGTAATGGGCCAAAAGGGCTTCATCTGTATAAGACATCTTGTCTATTGCATAGAAACGCTGGTAAACAGATGTGAGCAAGCGAGAACGCATCTTTTGAACGTACGCATCAGCTGCTGCAACAACGCCCGGGAATTCTTTTGCGCCCTGCTCGGCAAACGCAACATCGCGAAGCAGGTTGACTATTTGACCGTCAAACTTCTGAGAATTGCGGTTAACGCCTCTTTCTAACAAAAAAAGATCAACATCGCTTTCATAAACTTTCGCATTGCCAACGGTAGCATAGATGGCTTCTTCCTTTTGGCCTTGCATAGCAAGCGAGTCACACCCGGCAAAAAAAGCGCATGCGCCAAAACCAATGGCAAGAGGCAAATAAAACTGCATAAAATTCTCCTAAAGCAAGAAGTCTATGATAAATGGAAAATAATTACAGGTCTAATATAAAAGTTTTTCGCGTCACTTACGGTCTAATTTTTTCAAAAAATGTCCATTTAAGCCAAAGTTAGCTAAAGACAACCTATTTTCCTAAAAAAATCTTGCCTGTTTTTAAATTATTTTGCTAAATTCTAGGCATCACCATTTATAAATGAGGTATCATTATGGCAATTTCCAAGGTTTGGCTCGACGAATCCAACGACGAATGCATTGCATGCGGCGCTTGCGAATCCGTTTGCTCCGATGTTTTCACCGTTAACGACAAGATGAGCGTTCAGGCTGCTGATTACAACGCTTTCGAAAGCGAAATCAAGGACGCAGCATCCTCCTGCCCAGCAGGCGTTATCAAGTACGAATAATTTTTTTCGATACTTCGTATACGGAAAAGGCCTTCTTTTAAAAGAAGGTCTTTTTTTGTATCAAACCCAGACTCAATTCTCTACAAAAATTGTAGGTTTTTGTATATTTAATAAAAAAAGGAATTTTCATGAAAGACATTCTTGCAAAACTCAAGGAGCTCGGGCTTGAATTACCTGCAGTCCCAGCCCCAGTAGCATCTTACATCCCGGCAAAGCGTTCAGGCAACACCATTTATGTTTCGGGCCAGCTCCCCACAAAGAATGGCGTTTTGCCTACTGGCCACGTACCTACAGAAATTTCAGCAGAAGATGCCAAGGAAGCAGCAAAGAACAGCTTCTTGAATAGCCTTGCCGCGGCTGCATCGCTCTTGAAAGAAGGCGAAGGCCTTTCACTTGTACAGCTCCAGGGTTTTGTAAGTTCCACCCCAGACTTTTATGAACAACCAGCCATTATCAACGGGGCTTCAGACCTTGCCATGGCCGTTCTTGGAGAAAACGGCAAGCATGCCCGCACTGCAGTTGGCGTACCAGCACTTCCAAAGAATGCTGTCGTAGAAATTGCCTGCGTGTTTGAAGCAATTTAAGGCAAATAAGCACATTTTCACGGCGCTCCAAAGGGGGCGCTTTTTTCATCAAGTGTAAGAATACAACATTACCCCACATTTTTGTGGTAATTTTCATAAAACGCCCTAGATATTACAACATTCAAATTTTATAAAATTCTTAAAATTTTTAAATCTTTCTAAATTTTTATTTAGAATCAAGAGAGTCGATCTGCGAAGTTGACAAAAATTCTTTCGTCTTTCGTCTTTCGTCTCTCGTCTAAACAAAGAGGTATTATGCTTTTCAACTTTGACATGATCCAGAAGGTCTATTCCCGCATGCCAGAACGCGTCGCAGCAGCTCGCAAGCAGCTCGGCCGCCCACTTACGCTTGCCGAAAAAATCATCTACACCCACTTGATAGACGGTGCAGAAAACAAGCAGTATGTTCGCGGAAGTGACTTTGCAGAATTCCACCCGGACCGCGTTGCCATGCAGGATGCAACAGCCCAGATGGCTCTTCTCCAGTTTACAACTGCTGGCAAGTCCAAGGTTGCTGTTCCAAGCTCCGTGCATTGCGACCACTTGATTATCGCCAAGGAAGGCGTCGGTACAGACCTCCCAAAGGCATTGATCGACAACGCCGAAGTTTACGCATTCCTCGAATCCGTTTCTGCAAAGTACGGCATTGACTGCTGGAAGCCGGGTGCTGGCATTATCCACCAGGTCGTTCTTGAAAACTACGCCTTCCCGGGCGGCATGATGATCGGTACGGACTCCCACACGGTTAACGCAGGCGGCCTTGGCATGCTCGCAATCGGTGTCGGTGGTGCTGACGCAGTCGACGCCATGGTTGGCCTCCCATGGGAACTCAAGTACCCGAAGATGATTGGTGTAAAGCTCACCGGCAAGCTCCAGGGCTTTGCAACTGCCAAGGACATTATTCTTAAGCTCGCAGGTATCCTTACCGTTAAGGGTGGCACAAACGCAATCATCGAATACTTTGGCGAAGGCGCTCGCAGCCTTAGCGCAACTGGCAAGGCCACCATCGCTAACATGGGCGCTGAAGTCGGTGCAACATGCTCTACATTCAGCTACGACGATTCCATGAGCCGCTACCTCAAGGTAACAGGCCGTGCAGACGTTGCTGCAGCTGCAGATAAGATTGCAGAACACTTGAAGGCAGACCCAGAAGTGGAAGCAAACCCAGAAAAGTACTTTGACCGTGTTGTAGAAATCGACCTTTCTACACTCGTTCCGCACTACAACGGCCCATTCAGCCCGGACCGCGCATTCGCAATTACCGATATGGCGCAGTCCATCAAGGCAACTGACGCAAAGCCAGAATCCAAGGACGAAGTCAGCGCAGCACTCATCGGCTCCTGCACCAACTCCAGCTACGAAGACTTGTTCATGGCAGCAAGCATGATCAAGCAGGCTCTCGCAAAGGGCCTTGGCCCGAAGTGCCCGCTCATCATTAACCCGGGTTCCGAACAGGTTCGCTACACAGCTGAACGCGATGGCCTTATCGATATCTTCAAGCAGTTCGGCGCTGTCATCATGACAAACGCCTGCGGCCCTTGCATTGGCCGTTGGGATCGCCTTGGTGCAGAAAAGAAGGAACTCAACACAATCGTACATTCCTTCAACCGTAACTTTGCAAAGCGCGCTGACGGCAACCCGAATACTCACGCTTTCGTAGCAAGCCCACTTATGGCTGTAATCGCAGCTCTTAGCGGCAAGCTCACATTCAACCCGGCAACAGACACCCTCGTTAACAACGAAGGCAAGGCTGTAAAGCTCGACCCGCCGGAACAGTGCGAACTCCCGCCGAAGGGCTTTGATGTCAAGGAATCCGGCTACCAGGCTCCAGCAGCAGACGGCTCCTCCATTACAGTTTCCATTGACCCGAACAGCAAGCGCCTCCAGGCTCTCGCTCCGTTTGCTCCATGGAACGGCGAAGACATTACAGCAACCCCGATCCTTATCAAGGCAAAGGGCAAGTGCACAACAGACCATATTTCCATGGCTGGCCCGTGGCTCAACTACCGCGGTCACCTTGAAAACATTTCCGGCAACATGCTCATTGGCGCTGTAAACGCATTCAACGGCGAAACCAACAAGGTTCTCTGCCAGTGCGGCGAATACAAGGAAGTCCCTGAACTTGCAAAGACCTACAAGCAGAAGGGCCTTGGCTCCATCGTGATCGGTGACGAAAACTATGGTGAAGGCTCCAGCCGCGAACACGCAGCAATGGAACCGCGCTTCCTTGGCGTAAAGGCCGTTATCGTAAAGAGCTTCGCCCGTATCCACGAAACAAACCTCAAGAAGCAAGGCATGCTCGCCCTTACCTTCAGCAATCCGGCAGACTACGAAAAGGTCCAGGAACAGGATACCTTCGACATTCTCGGCCTCAAGGAATTTGCTCCAGGCAAGCCGTTCACACTTGTTATCCACCACAAGGATGGTTCTACAGACAAGGCAGAACTCAGCCACACCTACAATGACCAGCAATGGGCATGGTTCAAGGCAGGCTCCGCACTCAACCTTATCAAGCAGAACAACAAATAGGATCTAGGGGTAGGATCTAGGGAATAGTGAGCTGCTTTTTTCATGTGACCTGCAATCACTTGCATGTCATCGCGAGCAAAGCGCGGCTATCTAGAACAAGAACTGGAAGCTGGTGAAACAGCTTACAATTACCTGAAGCTAACTTCAAAAGTTCTTGGCAATAAGCCAAGAACTTTTTTTCGTTAAAAAACGCAATCAAGAAAATAGACTAAATTTATTTTTGAATTTTAGTCCTAGGTTTTATAATGAAAAAAAATAGAGATAACTGGGGGTCTAAACTAGGCGTTATCCTTGCTGTAGCAGGTTCTGCCGTTGGCCTTGGTAACTTTTTACGCTTTCCTGTACAAGCGGCCACAAATGGTGGCGGCTCTTTCATTATCCCCTACCTTATTGCATTTCTTTTGCTCGGAATCCCCCTTTCATGGATGGAATGGACTTTTGGTCGCGCCGCCGGCAAACTGCACCATGGTACGGCTCCCGGTGGCTATGACGCAATTTTTGCAGGAAAACCTTGGGCAAAGCACTTAGGTTCTCTTGGCCTTTTGCCACCTCTCTTTATCAGCTTCTACTATATCTTTATCCAATCCTGGATTTTAGCTTTTGCATATTACTCCATGACAGGCAAGCTCATGGAAGTTGTCCACGCAGGTTCTGCCGCAATGACCGAATTCTTTGGCAACTACATTATGCTGAACACAAAGATTGGCCCAGTTCCTGCAGCGGCACTCTTCTTCATCATTACATTTGCAATCAACACAAGTGTTCTCTACATGGGTGTTCGCAAGGGCATTGAACGTATCAACAAGATTACCATGCCAATCCTTTTGATCATGGGCATCATTCTTGTAATTCGCGTTCTTACACTCCCAGACATTGGCAAGGGCCTTGCATTCGTGTGGAACCCGAACCTTTCCGAAATTGCAAACCCAAGTATCTGGCTTGCTGCAGCGGGTCAGGTGTTCTTTACAATGAGCCTTGGCATGGGCATTGTATTCTGCTACGCAAGTTACCTAAAACCTAAAGAAGACCTTGTACTTTCATCGCTTACCGCAGGTGCCACGAACGGTTTTGCAGAAATCATTCTTGGCGGAACAATCGTTATTCCAATCGCCGTCTTGATTGCCGGGGCCAATATCGAAGAATGTGCAAAGCTTGGTACATTCGGTCTAGGCTTCCAGACCATGCCATACGTTTTTGGACAGTTGCCTTTTGGTGGATTCTTCCAGACGGTCTGGTTCATCATGCTGTTCATAGCAGGCGTAACAAGTGCGATATCTATCATTCAGCCTCTTATCAGCTTCTGCGAAGACGACTTGAAGTTCAATCGAAAAAAATCCGTAGCAACAATCAGTACGATAACCTTCCTAGGAAGCCTTGTCGGTATTTTCGGCCTTGCCGCAGGTGCCGTTGATGAACTAGACTTCTGGGGAGGAAGCTTCCTTCTCGTGTTCATTGGAGCAATCCAGGCATTCATATTCTCCTTCGTGCTTGGTCACCGAAAATCTACACACGTATTCAAGGAAGATGGCAAGCCCGAATCCGTAGCGTTTGCACTGATGAACGAGGGAGCAGCAATCAAGCTTCCGAAATGTTTCCGTTTCATTATTCGTTTCGTTTGCCCGATATACCTAGCAATAGTGCTCGTATCGTGGATCTACACAAACGGGCTCGATGTTATTCTTTTAAAGGGCGTTGCTCCAGATGCTACAGTAACATTCCTCGGTAACACCTATAGCCAAATCGGCTTTACCTGGGGCATTCGCATATTCCTTTTAATCATGACCTTGCTTGTAAATGTGGCTATATGGTACGCATTCAAAAAATGCGGTGCAGGCAATGGCCGCAAATTTGAAATAAAGCAAGTTGAAGTTGGTAACTCAGACAAGGAATAGGAGCTAACATGGAACTTTCTACAGGTGGAATCATTTTTATGGTCGGCTCCTGGGCTACCATCATCGGACTTTGCGCATTTTGTTTTAGCAAGGTTTTTAAGAAGAAATAATTTTTTTGAGGTCTCTTATGGATTTGCCTAAAGTCGTAATCAATAGATTTTTAAAAGAAACTCATTCTGCAACAGAAATCAAGGAAGCCCTGTTCCACGCAGCGGAAGCCGCCCAGGCAGAAGGCTGGACCTTCATGGAAACATCGTTCCAACTTGGCGGCAAGGCCAAAGACGAAGGTCTTGGCGCAGAGGACGTGGAAGCCATTATTCGACGCGCCTTCTCTTCTGAAAAGCGCAGCGTAGAACGCGAATCGGCAGCTCCGGCACAGCCGGCCCAACAGTCACAAGTGCAACAGGCAATGCCGCAGCAAATGATGTCACAGCCAATCAACGCAGCTCCTGCAATGCAAATGCCAGCGGGCGCAGTAATGATCGACCCGCGCTTTGCAATGATGGGCCTAGACACGCAGTCCATAGAACTTCTACAGAACCACCGTATCGACCCGGAAGCCCTGTCCATTCCATGGCCTACGGCTGACTGGCGAAAAGACCTTGCAAAGCTCCTGGACGCATTATTCGAACCAGACGAAACCATCAGCTTCAAGATGTCAAATACCCCTGACGCAAGCCAGGAAAAGGTTTCGACAATCACGACGCAGTCCGACGCCATTCGCAAAATAATGAAGAGCCTTGACGGTCCGGAAGGCGCTCTTATCGCCGTAAATGCGGTAGCCGGTAGCGAAGGTGCCGCCGATGAAGCTTGGCGTTATCGCTATGTTGTTGTCGACAGCCCAAAGATGATGCTTGCAAAGCAGCTCGCCTACTACAAGGCTCTAAACCTTCCGTGCGCAGCTCTCGTGAACACAGGTGCAAACTCTGTTCAGGCATGGGTCAAGATTCTTGCAGCCGATGCCGAAGAATTCAAGGAACGAGTCGAGTTCCTTTTCAAGACACTCGACGAACAGGGCTTCAAGGTAGACAATTCCTTGAAACGTGCCGATGCCATGGTACGCATGCCAGGTGTTCTTAGAAGCGGCAAGCAGCAGTACCTCATTGGCCTTGAACAAGGTGCCAAGGACTTTGCTGAATGGCAGGAATGGGTGGAATACAGCCTTGACGGAAAGCCACTCATCGAAAACGCAAGCGATTGCGTAGAGCCGCCAAAGGCAGAAGAACCAATCCTAGAAGATACTCTCCGCGCAGGTGAACTCATGCTTCTCACTGCACCTCCAAAAGCAGGCAAATCCTTTGCGCTCCTAGATTTAGCACTTTCCGTAAGCAATGGCGGCACATGGTTTGGAGCAAAGGCCAAGGAACACGACGTTCTTTACATTAACTTTGAACTCACGCGTTCCGCATTCCTGAACAGGCTCCACCTGCTTGCAAAGCATCTAGGCGTAAACCCGGCAACGGAACATCTCGGCTTTTTAAATCTACGTGGAACAACCATGTCTCCACTTGAAATGGGGCAATACATAGCCAAGCGCGTTCAAGGCGCCAAGAAGCTTGAGAACCACAATTACAAGCTCATCATAATCGATCCGGTCACATCGATTCTGCATTCTCCAAAAGTTACCCGCACTAACGGGACCCCGAATCAAATGCTAATGCAAATGCTTGATTCCATCATTTCGTTAACTGGCAGCGCAGTCATTACGACAGCAAACAATGGAGAACTTCCATACCTAGAAGAACGCGCAGACAGCCTGCTTACGCTTGAACCGGTAGAAGGCATTCCCAACAGCTACCAGCTCAACGGAAGCTTTAGGGATTTCCCGAAACCCTTTACACGCGACTGCACGTGGATGTACCCGCAATTCGTATTCTAGAAAAGTTTTAAAACAATACAATCATTCAAAACAATATGCCTAGTTTTAGAAGCAAAAACGCAAGTATCGGCACTGGCCGCAGACCTCGTAAAACAACAAACAACCTATCTAGCCGCGATACGCTAAATCGGCGCGTTGCTCTTCGCAATGCCGGTGAACGCGATGTTTTACCCCGTGAGCTAGACCCGAGCAAGATTATTCCAAAGACCATCGAAGGCAAAAAAGAATTCTTTGCCAAGTGGGTTGAAGAAAACAAGATTCCTGGCAAAATCCAGGCGTGGTTTTCGTGCGACACTCTACCAGAATTCTATGACTGGCGCATATTGAACGAAGATGACGGTAGCCACCGCCTGTTAAAAATCGAGCCACCACAAAAAGGTGTGCCCACACCAGAAATCGTTCTGGCAATTCACGAGCAAATTCGTAAAGAACACCTTAAGGCATTCCGTTCTTCCCTATCGCAAATCTGGTTCCGTCCAACAGGCGACGGTCGCTATGGTTTGCTTATCCAGGCAAATCTGCATGGGGTAAATAGCGCTAAGGGTTACAAGAGCTTCCTTGAATTTTTGCAACGCAACATGTTCGACAAGGTTATCTGCTGCCATCAGATAGAATGCCGCCCGGCACTCTATTTCAACCCGGCACATCCGCCAATGTCAGTGATGGTAGAAATTCGTAACGGCTTTGGACCGCTATACGTTCCAATTGCAAATTCAGATTACGAATACCACATTCTAGAACGACTTCCACGCAACAAGAGCGTCTACGTAAATCTTCCAGAAAAAATCAAGTCGGTAATACACCCTAACGAAAACGATTCCCTTTTGGAATTCAACACGGGTGCAGGCTTTATCGGTAACGCTCTAGCAGGTTCCTTCAAGCATGTAGAACTTGCAGAAGCGCATTCCTACGGTTCCACTGCTGCAATAGATGCAGTCCACCACCTCATGAACCGCAATGTCAAGGTAAACCGCACTGGCATAGATGCGGAATGGATCAAGAAATTCTTTGAAAAGCAAGAAAATGCAGGCACATGGACCATAATGCTCCATCCGCAAGACGGCGCACCGCTCCCGGCAGGCGTCACCTCGGCAATAGCAGAAGCAAAGCCGGCAAGAATCCTGTTAATTTCAGAAAATCTCGAAAGAGCAGCTTCAGAAATTCGCAAGTTCCGAAGCGAAGGCTACATGCTCCGCAAGGTTGTACCGCTTGACCTAGAACCAGAAATTGGCACTTTCAGCGTGCTCTTCTACTTTGTTCCAGACAGAGCTGGCGTTCTTGGCAATCCGGCACTCCAGGCGGCCAAAAGCAAGGCTATCCGCCCTCGAGAACGTAAAATGGGTGCTCCAAAGCAAGAAAAGCCTACTTTTGAGGCCGATTCACCGCGTTTTGTTCAAAGAAAGCGAAACGCCACCAAATAAATTTGTTTAAATTAGGTAGTACGTATGAAGATTTTTAATACATGTGCTATTTTGCTTGGTGCAACTGCCTTGATCGCAGGTGCATATATCGTGAAGAAGGGCGATACCCTTTGGGACTTGAGCGGAGAATATTTCCAGGATCCGTTTACATGGCCTGATCTTTGGGAAAAGAACCGCCATATCCAGGACCCGCACTGGATTTACCCGGGCGACTCGCTCTATATGGGCGAAGACCAGCCTGCACAGGAAGAACCAGTCAAGGTGGTTGTCAAAAAGAACCCGTGCGTAAACAATCCGGATTCCACCCTTCCAAAGGGTGTGGAAGCTTCGGGCTGCGATAACGACGACCGCGTTTCTAACTTCGAAGACATGCTCGGAGACCTCCGTAGCCGTGCCAAGAGCGAAGAACAAATGAAGCGCAAGGACGAAGAAGAAGTAGTCTACTACTATCAGCAGCGTCCGCAGCCAAAAATATTCAACGCCTACTACCAGATCCACTCTCCAGAAACATTCGCTCTCGAAGACCTCAAAAAGGACTCCTCATGGTTTACCATCAGGACAGGCGAAAAGAATGTTCCGATCGTCCATATCATTGAATCAGAAGTCCTTGTAAATATCGGTAAGAAGACCTCACAGAAAGTCAAGAGGGGCGACATTATCGAAATTTGGGACGCAAAGAAAATTTCTGTTACAGACCGCAAGAGCAACAGCCTTGCAGACCGAGCCCTTTTGCAGCTTTCCGGTTACGCACAGGTAGTCTCGGTCGGAGACACAATCTCTAGAGCTATCATCGTCAAGGCATTCCGTGAAATCTACATCAACAAGTCCAAGGCCCGTCTAAAGCGCCCGCTTAACCCAATCAATGTATCTGGTTACACAGAACAAAAGGAAGCAAGCTTTGACGACATGGCTGTTATTACATACGCAATGGATCCATCCCTTGTCATTGGAGCCTACAGCTATGTATTGATCGACCGTGGTGTTAAGCAAAACTTTAACGCTGGTGACGCTGTTGCCATTTGGGAAAAGGAAAAGGCAGACAAGACCATGCCTCCCCGTCTCCTTGGTCGCGGCATCATTACCAATGCAGAACAAGACAATGCAACAGTCCTTGTTCGCGAACTCTATTCTAACAGCCGCCGTGTAGAAATCGGTCACTACGTATCTATTTCCCACACAGCAAATATCAAAAAATAAGCCACGATTGGTGGTTTATAAGGGCCTATGAATTTTTTCAAGAAGAACCCGCTCTTTGTAGCCTTCTTTGTTTTAATTCTGGGCCCTACTATTATTTTATCTGTATTTAGTTTCAGAAATATCGTTAACGAAAACTATCTCGCCGAAAAGACATTCAACGAGCACCAGCAGTCTTTCCGTAAAGAAGTCGAAGCGGCAATCAATGCTGAAGAACACAAGATTTTCAGCGAAGTAAAAAACGCCTCCCTGTTTTTGTACGAGCAGCCTCGCAGCCTGATGGATTTCGGCAAGGACGCTCATTACAAGAATGTATCTGGAGTAAAGGCGATTTTTCTATTCAATGGCGATACCTTAATTTACCCGCACCTGCCCCGCTTTTTTAGCCTTGCAAAGACAAGCAGCTTTTCGACAACAAGGGCCTCCCTTATCGAGCAGGAAATATTCCAGAAGGAACTGGAAAATTCTAAGGAATCAGAAATCGCAAGATCCTTTAGATTGATGCAAGCTCCACTTGAATCAAGAAACGACCAGGCAGCAAACCTTCTTGGCTTAGTACGCATTGCCTTCAAGGCTAAAAAATATAAAGAAGCAGATAAGTTACTTGCAGTTCTTGAACAGAGCAATTATAGGCAAGGCTACCTGCAATCAAATCTTACAGCATCCATAAGACAGCTTCACTTTGAAATTCTTGTTGCACTTGGGGAACATGGCGCAGCGGAACAATTTTGCAAGTCAAACCTCAAGGCATTTTTTGCAGGTGAATATTTTGGCGACATAGCAACGGTCAAGTTCTTTTTTGAAAGCATGCTAGACCAAATTCTTTCGTTTGAAAATTTAAGCGAAGAATCTAGAGAGGAGTTCTGGAATTTCAGGGAAAACCTGAGTCGCGAAATCAAGACTAGCGAATATTATACGGACTATTTAGAAACTATCCAAAAATTACTTGAATCAAAAGAAAACGACAACGATGGATTGGCTAGGCAATTTATTGAAACCGAATTGTTCTTTAAGATGTCCTACCCATGGCTCTCGGGAAACCAGGAAGTCGTAGGAATCCTTGACCAGGACATCATTGAAAAAAGGCTCGTACAAAAAATTCTTGAAGTAGCAAAAGACTGGAACGACGTTCCGTACGTTCTCAGGAATTCAAAGGATTCTATACTTGCGCAAAATACCGGTGGCGAAGAGCAGCTCCTGCAACAGAGAGAAATTTCACCGGCCCTCCACCTTGAACTATCCATTTACCAAAGGAACCAGTCGGAACTTGCCCGAGAAACTACCAACAAAGTCATCTTGATGACTTTGCTCATTATATTCTCCCTGATAACCGTTATCGCAGGCCTTGTCTTTATGTTCCGTTCCGTTCACCAGGAACGTAGCCTCCTTGCCATGAAGGCAAACTTTCTTTCAAGTATTTCTCACGAGCTCAAGACTCCTTTAACATCCATTAAAATGTTTGCCGAAATGATGGCCAAGGGCCGAGTCAGAAATGTGGAACGAATTCCAGAATATGCAAACATGATATGCAAGGAAACGACTCGACTAGAAAACCTGATCGGAGCAATCCTTAACTACACCCGTATGGAAAACGGGAGGTCGGCATTCCAGTGGGAGCGCTTGAACCTAGCGACAGCCGTCGAAAAAGTTTTTGAAAATGTGGAGCAAATTGCAATAAACCGTGGGCTTACAATAGACAAGCACCTGGACCCGGATAACTTTATCACGGGAGACTACACCGCGGTATACAGCATGATCCAAAACCTGATAGAAAACGCGATCAAGTACACAAATCCCCCTGGAGAAATCCACGTTCGAGTTTATGCAGATGGCGACAAGGCCATTTTTGAAGTACAAGACACGGGTGTAGGAATCGCGCTGTCTGAACAAAAAAATATATTTAATGATTTTTATAGGGTTGGCGACGAAATGACGCGCAGCACCAAGGGCTCCGGCCTTGGACTTGCAATTGTCAAACGCGCCGCAGACGCCCACAAGGCAACAATTGCTTTAGCAAGTAAGCCTGGGCAAGGTTCAACATTCTCAGTCAAATTCAGGAAAGCCGAATAATGCCACATAAAATTTTAGTTGTCGAAGATGAAGAAATGATTCGTTTCGGTCTCCAGGACAACCTGGAAATGGAAAACTACATTGTAGAAACGGCAGAAGATGGCGAAGAAGCCATTGCAAAAGCAGACAGTTTTGCACCTGACCTGATTTTATTGGATTTGATGATTCCAAAAAAGAGCGGTATCGAAGTTTGCAGAATTGTCCGAAAAAAGCATCCGCAAATTTTCATCATCATGCTTACCGCAAAAACTGATGAAACAAGCAAGGTGGCCGGCCTAGAAATGGGCGCAGACGACTATGTTACCAAGCCGTTCTCCATCATTGAACTGCTAGCACGCATCAAGGCATTCCTCCGTCGCAAAGGCGAACAACAAGTCGTTGCCCAGGAATCTAACGATGACGTTGTCTCCTTCCAGGGAATTCAACTTGACTTTAAAAAGTACGAAGCCACAAAGAATGGAGAACCACTCGATCTTAATGCGCGTGAATTCCAGGTGCTCCGCTATTTCTGGAAACACAAGGGCGAAGTTGTTAAGCGTGAAGACCTTTTGAAGGAAATTTGGGGCTATAGCTACGATGCTATGCCTTCGACACGTACGATCGACAACCACATTGTCAACCTTCGCAAAAAGATCGAAGAAGATCCGGCAAACCCAAAGATTATTCTTTCCATTAGAAGCGCCGGTTACAAATTCGACATCTAGCCTCACGGGTATACAATGAAACTTAAAGCCGCAGTATGCAAAAGCACAAAGATTGGCAAATGGAATTTTGCCTCTATTCTCCTTGTGCTGCTTGCTGTTTCTTTCGGTTCCATTTTTACAACTAGGGTCAACGCGGCTAGCCATACTTCGCAACTTCACGAAGCTATGTACCTTTTTGAAATGAAAGGCGAGTTTACTGAAGCAGAAGCGATTCTTGAAGACATTTCAAAAAACGGCGATCCTGAAGACAGGGCGCAGGCTGATTTTTTACTTGCAAAAATCAAGGATCTTTCTCGCAACAAGGCTATGGCAACATTTTATTACACCCAAAACTTGCGAGAAGAAAATAAGACATCGCAAATTTACTGGGTTGCAGAACGCCTTGCCGAACTCCTACCCGAACCAGAACGATTGCTTGAAAAAAAAATAAAGCTAAACTCGTCGATGCAGACGACATTCAATGCAGACTCTTTGAGAATATTGCTTGCGAACAAGTCTGTCTTTACTCCTGCTTCCGGAAAATATCAAAACCTACCTGCAGAAATTTCTGCCAGCGCACAACTTATAGATATTTCAGCAAACGGAACATGGTGGCTAGATGGAAACACGCTCCATTTTTCACCCAGCAAAAAAAACATATCCAAACAAGAAATAGCCCTTAAAAAGAAACTCGGTTCCTTCAAAGTTTTAAATTCATTTTCTATCGGTTTTATAGACGGAGCCGAATTTGTTCTTTTTCAAGGAAATATTGAAAAGTTCAGGACTCAAGCGCGTTTCGAGGATTGCGCAATTCTAGAAAAGAAATCAGACAAGCAGCCGATTATCTTGAACTGCCCAGATAACGCCCTGCATGTTCTTTCTAAAGACAACGGTGAAGAAATAGACGTCATTCCAATGCTCGATCCAATAGCCAAGACCTTCATTGAAGATAACGGCATCTTATTCTTTTCTAGCGACGCCCTATGGTTCTATTCCATGAACAACCTAAAATCACCATTGTGGCGTAAACGCGGCGTAATTGTAGAAAAGCTTCTTTCATTCGAAAACTACTTTGCCGTTCTGGAATCCTCGGGCGAACTTTTGCTCGTCAACAAGCAAACCGGAGAAACAGTCACCCGCAGAAAAACATCGGCAGCAAATCTTGTGAATTTAAATAAGGGCCTGCTAGGTCTACTTTCCGGTGACGGGGCGATCATAGCAACAGACACAGCCCTGGTTCCGTTATGGATGTTCCATTTTGGTAAAGCTGCAACATTCTTACCCTGGGTGAATGACGGAAAACTTTATTACCCGTCTTCCTCTGATTCCATAAAGGTCCTAAACATTCTACACTACGGCAAAAAGCCGATACTCTCTCAAGTTCTGTCTCACGATGCAAGTATTTTTGCTTACCAAAAAGATTGGGACAATGCAAACATGCTTGCAGACTCAAGCCTTGAAATAGAACCGGGCAATGCAGAAGCCCTATTCGTAAAGGCTCTCTATCTAGAAGAAAACGATGCCAGTGCCATAAAAAAAAGCAATGCATGGGCAAAAACAATAGGCATTCTTGCAGGGACATCCGAACAGCGCATAAAAATTCTGGAACACTATTCAAAGATCATCAAGGCAAAACACGTTGTGCAATTACCTCTTTCACCGCATACGCTGTACCCTAGCTTCATTTCATACAAAAAGCTTCTTTTGACACTGGACCCTGCTTCTAGACAATTAGTTGCCCTTTCTGCAGAGAACGGAAAACTTCAATGGAATCTAGACATCGGAAAACTCGAAAGTGCCCCTGTTACAGCCAATAGAGAAAACATGCTGGCATTTGCTTCAGGATTTTCTCTTCGCCTAATAAACCTTGACAACATCTCTAAAAGCAAAAATATGGAACTGCCAGGAAAAGCGTTCCACATGATATTTTCAAACAACGCCCTGTACATTTCTACCTGGAACGGTTTTTTGCTAAAAGTAATGCTCCCTGACTTTAAACTGGCCTGGACACGTAAAATAGGAACAACACCATTCTATACAATCGCCAAGAACCAGGAACTCATTACAGCAGGCCTAAACGGAACAATCCAGCATGTTTCCGAGATTTCAGGGCAAAAGACCGTTAACGGTCCAAACTTACAGGCTCCAATCGCCCAAGTTTTGCACGATGATTCTCTGCAGGTATTTTTATCAAACGACCAGCGCATATTCGTATACAGGTCACCAGACGAACCTCTCATGACTATTTCTCCGTCCAAGGACATCTTGTCTGCAAACCTGGTCAAGTATAAGGAAAAAAAATACTTAATAGCAAGTTTCGCTGACCAGGAAATTCGCCTATATTCCCTTCCGGAAGGTGCGGTCGTATGGAATTTCCAGGGTAAAAAATCCTTGTTTGGCAAAATGGCTTTATACAACGATACCGTGTGGATTGACCAGGGAAAGGAAGTTGTTGGAATTTCGATAGAAACTGGAAAAATTGCATCTAGATTCCAAATCCCTGGCGGTGCCGGTACGGTATTTATTTCTGGAGAAACACTTTACTCCGCTACCCCACAAAGACTGCTTTATTTCTTCAATTTGCAATAAATTGTAATGCCATAACACAAAAAGAAAACTAAATTTGACAAGTCAAACACGAGGTTTTTATTGTGAAAAAGACACGCTTTATTCTCCCGAATGCATTTACCAGCTTAAACTTCCTTTTGGGTGTTTTTTCGATTTGCTGGTCTGCAGGAATGTTTACAGGCTCCTCTACAACGAACCCATTCATGATGGGCGCATACTTTGTTCTGCTTTGCGCACTTTTTGACAAACTCGACGGCTTTGCAGCCCGTCTCGTAAATGCTAGTTCCGAATTCGGAGCCCAGTTCGATAGCCTTGCAGATCTTATAGCCTTTGGCGTTGCCCCGGCTATCTGCGTAGCACTTTGCTACAAGGCCAACGTTCCTCAGTGGTTCGACCAGAACTTTATCCTTGTTCTAATCGCATTCTCCATTTACGTACTCTGTGCAGCCATGCGCCTTGCCAAGTACAACGCAATGGATTCCGATTCTTACCACCATCACTTTTCCGGTCTTCCATCCACCTTTGCCGGTATGATCAACATGCTCCTCCTTGCACTCGTATTGCAGTACAAGTGGTTTGAAAACCAGAATGACGCACTTCTCTTTTTGCCAATCGCAGTACTCCTTGTAACAGGCCTTATGATGGTAAGCCCTATTTTCTTGCCAAAGCTCCAGATGCGCAAGAACAAGTTCGTAAACGGCTTCCAGATTTTCCTTATCGTTGTCACCTACATCAGTGCATTCTTCTTTGTTACAGACAAGATTCCGTATCTCCGTGAATTCCTGATGACAGAAGCGGTACTCTATGTGATTATCGGTTTTGCAAGTGGCTTAATCCACCGTTCAGAAATCATTGCCGAAGCCAAGGCTTCTGCAGACAAGTAAAGGTTGCTTTTAAAATCAAGTGGCCGCGGTTTATAACCGCGGCCATTTTTGTATTCAACATTCCTTAAATACTCGTTAGGAATTCGGCAAAAGGCAGTGCATAGTCTCGAACCAGTTCCTCCCCAGCTTGCCTTGGGAGTTCCAGGGTTATGCAATGCTTGCCCTGTTCCTTGCACCATGTTCCAAAGCTTCCTGGCGTCGGGTATCCGATATCAGGCTGCCATGGCAATTTAAAGAGTTTTGACAGGGCTTTAACATATTCAGATTCCTCAGGGGCATCTACACAGCCAATCGGCCCATGCAAGGCCAAAAAGGCTTCTGGTTCCAGTTTTTCTGCAAGGCCAATCAAGGCAAGCGTTTCCGGTTCAGGACCATTACTGGAACCCATGGAAAGCTTCATTGTCCTCTCCGCTTCAAGCACAGGCCTTGAAAACGAATCGCCAGGAGTCCAATTACTTGTCGGAAAATTACGGTTAAGGTCTACCCCATTGGCATTGCCCCTTGTGCCAAGCAATACCCCATCTGGGTTTGCGCAAAGTACAACGGCAACATGTTCAAGAGGTTTTTCCAAATAACGCAAGGCCCTGCTCAGCAAAAAGATCGTATCAGCCTCTTCCCCATGAATCGCTGCAAAGACCAACAACTTTGTTTTCGTTGTTGCAGGAATATACGTCAAGGGGATTCCATTGACGGAACGCCCGTATTCTACTTGAGAAAAAGGTACTGTGCCAAGCATATTCAAAATCTAGAAAAGGAAAATCAACCTCAATATAAAAAGTTCCCCGCTTTTTACGCGAGGAACTTTTTTACATCTAAATTCTTCGAGAATCCAATTAGAAATGGATCACGCGAACCTTGATGACCTTTTCAAGCTTGGAAAGGACTTCAATGATATCGTCACCGATTGTAGCTTCGGAGTCGATCAAGTTGTAACCGATCTTGCCGTTGCTCTTGTT
>DCGZ01000174.1:22186-25192 GCA_002314675.1 Fibrobacter sp. UBA1765
ATGACAACGACACGGCTCTTGATGCCCATGTGCGGCTTGTCCATGAGTGCCGGGAAGTTGACGGAATTGCGAACGCAACCGTATTCGAGGTAGTCCTTCAATTCTTCAACAGCCATGACTGCGCAGTTTTCTTCAGCTTCTTCTGTAGAAGCGCCAAGGTGCGGGAAGCACATGATCTTATCGTTCTGGATCTGCTTTGCATCCGGGAAGTCGCAGAGGTAGCCCTGGAGAGTACCGTTTGCGAGCATTTCGTAAACAGGATCCATTTCTACAAGGCCGTTACGAGCAAAGTTCAAGATATGGGTACCCTTGAAGTTTGCGAGGTTCTTGCGGTTGAGAAGGTTTTCTGTTACACCCTTGATGAACGGAACGTGAACAGTGAGGAAGTCAGACTGAGCGATGACGGTATCGAGGTCTGCGATTTCAACCTTATTAGAAAGTTCGTGCATGTTGAGTGCGTTTGGATACGGTTCGTATGCAACAACGCGCATGTTCTTCCAACGAGCGTAGTTAGCAACGAGAACACCGATCTTGCCAAGGCCGATAACGCCAAGGGTCTTGCCAGCAAGTTCAGAACCGGCAAACTTCTTCTTGCCGCTTTCAACAGTCTTAGCCATGTCCGGGTCATTTACGTCGAGAGCCTTGACCCAGTTTGCAGCCTGACCAACGTTACGAACAGCCATACCGAGAACGGTCATAACAAGTTCAGCAACTGCGTTTGCGTTTGCACCTGGAGTGTTGAATACGCAAACACCCTTTGCAGAAGCCTTGTCGATTGTGATGTTGTTCACACCGGCACCGGCACGGGCAACAGCAAGGAGGCCATCAAAATTGTCGGTATCAACCTGTGCAGAACGCACAAGGATTGCATCCGGATTTTCGACGCTGTCAGAAACCTGATAGTACTTTCCGAAAAGGTCAAGACCCTTCTTGGAAATGTTGTTCATAGTCTTAATAGTTGCCATGATTTATTCCTTATAGTTATGTTGTTTTAAAATCAATTCTAAGATACAAGAAACCAGAAACTAGAGACCAAACTTTTGTAATTACAATTTCTTTCGTCTCTCGTCTGTAGGCGCTTTGCGCCGTTCTCTCGTCTATGGTTCCACCCACTTGCCGCGAGCCTTCAAAAGGGCTACGAGTTCATCCAAGGCCTGTTCCTGAGGAATGTTCTTCTTTACAGGTTCAAGGTGGTCGTAAAGGGTAATGCAACCAGGAGCGCCACCAACGTAGCCATAGTCTGCACCGCTCATTTCACCAGGACCATTCACAATGCAACCCATGATTGCAATGGAAACATCCTGCAAGTGCCCAAGACGGCTCTTGATTTCGCCAATCACGGACTGGATATCGTAAAGGGTTCGGCCACAGCTTGGGCAGCTTATAAATTCTGTTTTCGACTTGCGAGCGCCTGCTGCCTGCAAAATGTCGTATGCAAGAGCCATAGCTTCCTTTGCACTTGCTCCTTCTTCTGCATAAATGCAATCTACAAGGCCATCGGTAAGGAGGCTTCCAAGTTCAGCAGAAACCTTGAGCTTAAAGCTATCTGCAGCTACGGCATCGGCTGGGAGAGCCGGAATGTAAAGGGTAATCGGATTCTTCTTGTTGTTTGCAGCAAGGGCTGCAGCAATTGCACGAACTGCAGGAACCTGGTTTGCACCAGTGTAGCAAACAACTGAATTTTCTGGAATGTTACCAGCGCAGAATGCAGCAAGGTCAGCTTCATCCTTAATCACTGCAAGGCTTTCAAGCTTTGTTACAATTTCAGAACTGCGCTTACCGGCAACGGCAAGGACCGGCATAGCAACACGAATCGGATTTGAGCCACCAACCTTGACTCCAGCAAGTTCCACTTCGGAACTTTCGCGACGGGCAAAGTTGTAAGGATCCTTGTTAAGCTTAGGGCAGTTGACCTTGACCTGCTGTGGAGCAGCCTGCTTGATCAAGTCGCAAGCAACAGGGACTTCTGCCACTGGATCTTCTGTCAAGGAAACACGGATTGTATCGCCAAGGCCATCGAGCAAAAGCGTACCAATACCTACGGCGGACTTCAAGCGACCGTCTTCACCGGCACCAGCTTCGGTAACACCGACATGGAGCGGATACGGCTTGCGACCTTCAGCATCAAGGCGTGCAACAAGCATTCTATATGCCTGGATTGCAATGCGCGGGTTCGAAGCCTTGAGGCTTACAACAACCTGGTCAAAGTCTTCCTTTTCACAAACATCAATATATTCAAGGGCACTTTCTACCATGCCTTCTACAGTATCGCCATAGCGGTAAAGCATACGGGCAGAAAGGGAGCCATGGTTCACGCCAATGCGAATGGCACGGCCAAGACGCTTTGCTTCGCGAACAAACGGGGTAAAGGCTTCAAGAACCTTTTCCTTGCCCTTTTCAAAACTTTCGGCGGTCTGGTTACCAAGGGTAGCAACGCCAGTATCCACAAAGTTACCCGGATTAATGCGAACTTTTTCAACCCACTTCAAGGCTTCGAAGGCTGCCTTCGGCTGGAAGTGAATGTCGGCTGAAACTGGAACAGTGCAACCGGTTTCACGGATTTTCTTCATTACCGGTTCAAGGGCAAGTGCATCTGCCAGTGTAGGAACAGTAATACGCACAAGGCCGCAACCTGCAGCTGCAAGATCAAGAGTTTCTTTTACAGTCTTCTCGATATCCTTAGGCTTGGTTGTAGTCATGGACTGCACGAGAATCGGGGCATCGCCACCGATTACAGCATTACCGACTTTTACTTGAATTGTTTTGCGCCTGGCCGGGGCGAAGGAATCGGCCAAATAAGGTAGTTCGCAAATGTTTTTCATGGTAGTTAAAATGTAGGAAATTTAGGATTTGGGATTTAGGATCTAGGATCTAGGGGCTAGTGATACTGCAGTTTTTCATGTTGTCGGCTGTTGCAGACGTCTGTCGACTTTGGATAATTCAGAATTAAGAATTAAGAATGCAGAATTAGGACTAAAAGTCATTGCGAGGACCTTTAGGTCCGTG
>DCGZ01000032.1:0-2273 GCA_002314675.1 Fibrobacter sp. UBA1765
AAGATAAAGACGGAAAAGCAGCTTCCGTTACTGTTATGGCCGAAAACTTGAATGTTGGCGAAATGGTTAGCGGAGATAAAGATCAAAATGATGACTCCAAGATTGAACGCTACTGTTATGACAACGATACAACTAATTGTCAAAAATACGGCGGCCTTTACCAATGGGCAGAAATGATGCAACTGCCCAGTGAATGCAATGCCAAGAGTTGTGCTGACTCTATTAAGCCAAATCATCAGGGAATTTGCCCAGATAGATGGAGACTTTTAACTTATGATGATATATATGTGATTGTGCATGCTGATGGTAATAAAAATGGTGTTGAGGATATTAGAAGTACGAATTTTGGCGGCATGAATTTTAGTGGATATTCTTTGATGGGTGCTGGGTATAATTGGAATTATGGGTTTAGGAATTTGAAAGAAACTACATATTGGTTCTATCCTGAAGAAGGATCTTTGGATAAACCATCTGCTTTGACAGGCTCCCAAAGTAGCTTCACGACGAGTGGCTTTGGAGGGCATACACAGAGTGCGTACAAAACACATGGCTTTTCAGTCCGTTGTGTAAAGGTTGAATAATTCAATCGGAGCCTAGACAGAGACTGCTTTGCGTTATACAACCATTGAGGTCGATGCGTCTAAAAAATCAGCAAGGAAAATTTGCTCGTGATGACTGCAAAATCGGCATCCTTCAACAGCGCAAGATTTGCATAGAAACATTTAACAGAGTTTTAATATGAACACATTCAAAAAAATCACACTCACCAGCGCGGTCGCTTTTGCGCTGTTCGCCTTTAATGCCTGCGGCGATGACTCGGGCTCCACCAGCGCATCTGGTGAAAACAGCACACTGAGTTCCGCTGTTGAGGACGATGAATCATCCTCCAGTATCAACGGCGACTCTTCCTCTTCTGTCACTCCAGGCTCCGATCGGGAATCTAGCAGTTCCTCTAGCGTAAAAGCCGATGGAAAATCAAGTTCCTCGATCAACGATGTTGGAAGTTCATCTTCTGTGGTGAATGTTGGATTATGTTCTTATGGAACCTGTGATGAAGAAGATGAAATAGTTAGCATCAGTGGATACGGAAGAACATATTTCATATGTAAAAATGGATGTTACGAAGAGATTGTTAGGGAATCTTCAAGTTCCTCTTCCAGCAAGTATCCCGTTATGGACAGTGTATTCAACAGCCAACTGAGTTATGGGGAATTCAAGGATCCAAGGGACGGGCAGGTTTACAAAACAAGAATGCTTACTCTGCGTAATGAGCAGAAAATTGAGGTCTTTGCGCAGAATCTAAATTATGGGAGAGTCGTAAAAGAAGGTGATGAAATTGTTGATGGCGATACAGTGAAGTATTGTCACGATGATGACGAATGGTATTGTGATCATTATTATGGAGGAATGTACACTTGGGCTGATGCAATGGGTTTTCCTTATGCATGTAATTATCATAAAACTAACACGGCAGAGTGTCCTTTCAAATTGGATGATGACGACTATGGCCGGCAATATAGGGGCATTTGTCCAGAGGGATGGCATATAACGAATAAGAGGGAATGGGCAGTTGGCATTGTCGCAGGACGAGCTGACCTATCGGTTTCAAAATATTCTGGAGGTGTCGATGCCGCAGGTCTGTCTATTTTGTTGAATGAGACGACCGGTACAGCATATTGGTTTACTTCTGCTATTTTAGATGGACATCTTCAAGAAAATGATTCTCTTGTTGGTACTCTAAAGTTTCATGTATGGTCTAATATAAATACCGGTGTATTTAATGATACATACAAAGATGGAGACGGAGAAAATTCGGGGAAATACGTGCCTAATTCGAAACATAGATCCATAATGGGTGTCCGGTGTACAAGAGACTACATTTATGAAAATTAAGGGATTAATTTAGACGGCAAAATCAAAACGAGGACAACCTAAATGAGAAAGAAAAAAGAACGCGCAAATAACTCCTATCGTATTGAACCGTTGGAACCTCGTTTGATGATGGATAGAATTCTTAGCATTAAAAAAAGCCCAAGCCGCGTCTAAAAAAATCAGCAAGGAAAATTTGCTCGTGATGACTGCAAAATCGGCATCCTTCAACACCGCAAGATTTGCATAGACTCACCGACGGAAGCCGACATGAAAGCCTTCAAGAAAAACATACCTGTCGGTTCCACATCGCTTTTGCGTTAGGCCCCGCAGCCCGCATGGGGTCGGACTCGCGCGGCGCTTGCGTCTTGCTGTTGCTTGGAGCGCGAGGCTGAACGAACGAC
>DCGZ01000032.1:2359-3534 GCA_002314675.1 Fibrobacter sp. UBA1765
ATAGTTTGCAAAGTGAAATTTTTTTGCATCCCACCTTGACACCGCCAAAATTTTTGCATAAATTTAACAGTGAACAAAAGAACAGTTATTCGTTTGTTCGTTTCCGGCCAATGCCGCGTTAAGTATTATGAGTTAAACAGTCCGTCGCTTTTTTAGCATGTAGCGACTGGAGGAAAAATGAGCTATCAAATGAAAAGGTACGAAGACCTGGACATTACCGACAACTTTATGTTCGCCAAGGTCTTCAGCAATGAGGATGTCGCCAAGGATTTTCTGCAGGACATCCTGAAAATTTCCATCGACAAGATTTCCGTGGTCGCCGAGGCCACGACACAGGAAGATCCCTTCCACAAGAGCGTCCGCTTCGATGTGCTCGTGAAGGAGGAATTGCCCGGTACAGGTCGTTTCTTTGACATCGAGATGCAGATGGTCGATACCGGCGAACTGCCCAAGCGCGCCCGCTACTACCAGGGAATGTGCGACCTGGATGTCCTCGCCAAGGGCGTAAGCTACGACGAACTCAGGGAACAGTACATCCTGTTCATCTGCCCGGACGACATCTTCGGCAAGGACAAGCCTGTTTATAGGTTCCAGAATCGCGAAGAAAGCGACCCGAGCATCCTGATGGGCGACCTCTGTTACAAGAATTTTTGAGCTTCGCTCCAAAGTTGCTGCGGCTCGGAAATGCCAAAATAAATTTTGTCGCTTCTCTCGCCTTGCTAACTTTTATATCTTTAAGAAGTATAGCGAAATCAAGGACAATTCCATTCGCGAATACATGCAGTACTTCGCCACGCAGGAGCACGAATCCGCAAAGATGAAGCGCATCCACGATCTCGTGGAACAGTACCGCAAGGACCCCATCACGAAGAAGGCTTACATGACCCTGGAACAGGAACTCAACATTCGGTATAAGAAAGGGCTGAGTGACAAGACTAAGGAACTTGCCAAGGCCTTGCGTGATCAGGGGAAACTTACTTTGGCTGAAATTGCTTCTGTTTCTGGCCTCACTCCCGAAGAAATCAAGGCGCTGTAAAAGACCTTTATCACCAATCCAATAACAAAAAAAGACCACGCTGTCATAGGCGTAGTCTCGCATTTGCGTCAAGAGCAGTTCCGCCCTGCTTTTGCGTTAGGCCCCGTAGCCCGTATGGGGTCGGACTCGCGCGGCGCTT
>DCGZ01000137.1:0-7739 GCA_002314675.1 Fibrobacter sp. UBA1765
GTGTCGCAGACGCCCTGGTAGTAGCGGGCGCGGAGCGGAAGTTCCTTGGTATCGACCATCTGCATCTCTAAGTCAAATACGCGGCCGATGCCGTTGCCGTCTTCCTTGACCATGATGTCGAAGCGGACGCACTTTTTGTTGGGATTGCTTTGCTGGAAGGCCTCGCCGACGACGCTGACTTTCTCGATGTCAATCTTCAAAAGGGCCTTGAGAAACGGCTTGGCGATTTCCTCGTCGCTGAAGACTTTTACGAACATGAAGTTGTCCCTGATGGTCAACTCCTCGATGGGCTTGATTTTTCTATTCATACTTTCCTCCAGTCGCTACAGGCTAAAAAAGCGACGGACTGTTTAACTCATAATACTTAACGCGGCATTGGCCGGAAACGAACAAATAAATAACTGTTCTTTTGTTCACTATTAAATTTATACAAAAGTTTGGGCGGTGTCAAGGCGGGATGCAAAAAAATTTCACTTTGCAAACTATAGGCGACATTTTAATTGCTGTTAAATTTATCGAAAGGTCAATTTCAATGAACTTCTTTTCCTATTTCGGTAACAATTCTAAGCAAAACATTTTTTTCGTCAGAATGGAATTTCGTCATCTTGCTAATGTGTTCTTTCCATAACTCAAAAGAATCGTTTGGCGAATCACAGTTGTTTAACACTTCTATGATGTCACTTCTCCATTTATAAACATTTGCGATTATTTTAGGGACCTTGACTCCAAAAATTGTTTCTTGTCCTCCTGCAGAAAACGTGTCTCTGAAAGATGGGTTGATGATGCCTTTTGCTTTTAGAAGCCATTTACATGCGTTGTTGTAATCTCCCAAAATAACCTTAGGGGATTTAATAAGCATTTCAGCTTTATAATGATCTTTTTCTTTTTTGGACAATTCACTCCAAAATTGAATTTTGGAATTAATTAGATTTTCTGCAAATATTTGTTCTTCAATATCCTGTGAACTTACTTCTTGAACATCCGGACTATACCACCAAAGAGGATTGTCTTCGGTTTCATTTTCTTTTGAAGTCTTTTTGGATTCTATTAAGTACGTTTTAAACGCATCAAATGGATTTTGCATTTGACGTATATCGTCGTATGGTTTATGAATCTTGTTGAACAAGGATTCTTGTATATCCTGGTTCATGTCAAGCATATAGCGCGGACTATGAGTAACTGCTACATTAGAAACACATTCCTCAAATGGTCTATACTTGATTTGAAACGGATTCTGTTTTGCGCAGAATACTTGGATTCTGCTCACATCGGGAATTCGAGTGGATTCCATAATGCTTCCACCCATGACTTTCCAGGATTTAGATTTTGTGCTAAGAGTCTTGACTTCAATGCCGAATGCTTGTCGTTCATTAATTCTTGCAACAATGTCTGGAAATTTGTGACCGCTTATATATTGAATTTTCCATGGTAAATTCAAATCTTTAGCTGATTCTTCGACTGCTTTGCTTACATCGATTTCAAAGGATTTCCAAAAATCACCTTTGAGTTTTCCACGATTTGCCGATTGCAACTTTGTTTTTGTACAATCCAAAAGTTTTTGAAAATCAGCTATGGTCTGATTTTCGCGATGATTGAGATTTTGTCCGACGGATATAGACATGACTAAACTCCGAAAAGATCATCCCAAATGGATTCTAGTCTTTTGCCGATTGCGTAGCCAAGTAATGGCGGCACCGCATTTCCAATAACTTTGTATGCTTCGGATGAACTGACCTTGCTTACTCCATCGTTGAATATGAATTCATACTCGTCAGGGAATGTTTGAATTCTAGCACACTCTCTTACGCTAAGTCGCCTTTCGTGAAGGCCTTTTGCGAGTTCTTCACTATGGGTTCCTCCGTGTTCTGCGTTTAAACGGCGAAACTCAATATTTCCATGGTGCTCGCTTCGGATTGTTGGCCCGATATCGTTTAAATCAATTTCTGCACTGCCTTGCATTTTCCCATAATACTTGGCTTTAGAAAACATTTGCTGAGCTTTATCGCTTGATGCATCGGGTTCCTTGAGGCCTACAAAAGCATCCTTGCATGTGACAATTTTTTGTAATCCATCGCCATGTGTTTTTAGTGGGTATGGGTAGAATTTTGAATGCGCTCCGTTGGATTCTAAATCTGCGAGAACTTTCGGGTCTGCGTACTTACGTGAAATTCCAATGAATACAACACGCTCTCGACTTTGAGGAACTCCGTATTCCCAAGCCTTTAAAACTTGTGCATCAACGACACAATAGCCTTCATCGATATTTCTAAAGTCTGCTTCAATTATTTTCTTGGCATCACCAAGAGATACCAAGCCCTTCACATTTTCCGCTATGAAAATTTTAGGTTTGACAATTTCAATAACCTGTTTCATCCAGAGATAAAGAGTGCCACGAGATTCATTGTCGGCGTGTTCCTCTTTTTTGCCGTTGTGACTTTTTTGCGAATCAAAGCCAAGACGTTTTCCTGCAACGGAAAAATCCTGACAGGGAAATCCTCCGGTAACAACATCGATATTGGACGGAAAAGAAAAGGTCCCTTCGTTTGATTTTTTTACAAGATCAACGATGGATTCCAGATGATAAATTCCATCGACTTTTTTTCTGGAACCAAAAAAGTGGTTCCAGGACTTTTGTGCACAAGGTAAAATGTCGTTTGTGAATACGGTTTCAAAGCGGCTGTCGGATAGTTTGATGAAATTCTTGTCTATGCGCTCTTTTATCCAGTCTGGATGCAATTTTTCATTGACAGATTTGCCTAAAACTGAAAAGCCGCCTTCAAGACCTAAGTCTAGACCGCCACAACCGGAAAACAATGAAAGGACCCGAAGGTTTTTCTTTCTGGACGCCATATCGCCTCGGTGTTCCAATGGAACAGGTGAAAGTTTCTGTTTTCACTTCTGTTCTGGGTACACCTGTGGCGTGCCAGCTTAAAGTAAGCTCAAAAAGAACTCATCCAATTGGATGAGTCCCCCTTGATCCTATTCTTGGTGTGTTAAAAGTTGGTCGTTTTCAAGGACACAAGAACGGGAGCAAAAACATTTGTTCTGCCCTCGTTCAACCGTTTTGTCCATAGAAAAAGCGTGAACCGTAAGGCCTGTCTGTCCTTAGGCAACGACCAAGAAGCCCACACACTGACAAGCACAAACGATTCACGCCGATACGACGTGAATTATCTGCCTTATTCCGAGTGCGTTAAAGTTGGTCGTTTTTAAGGACACAAGAACAAGAGCATAACTCTAATACCAGGTCGTTCAACCTCGCTTTCGCAAAGTTGAACTATGTCATTCTCTAATATACAAAAAGTTTGATGACTGCGTTAGGGATGGAAGTGGCGAAGCCATTCGGACTCGCGCGGCGCTTGATTTGTGCAGTTGCTTGGAGCGCGAGGCTGAACGGACACGGCAGGGGCGCTTCGGCCCTTCGACATGCTCAGGGACCTTGGCGAAGCGACCTTGCCGTGATAACGCGACAGCCCGACCCCGGCGGCGGTTCTGTTGTGCGTGTCCCGGGAGCCGGG
Source organism: Fibrobacter sp. UBA1765 (assembly GCA_002314675.1). GTDB lineage: Bacteria > Fibrobacterota > Fibrobacteria > Fibrobacterales > Fibrobacteraceae > UBA1765. Next base: position 3,519 of record DCGZ01000137.1, read on the forward strand.
GGAACGCCCGAAAGATTTGAAATTACTTGAATTCGTAGCCGGCCTTTGTTACGGCCTGCTTGATGGCTTCATCGTCTGCGTTATCTGCAAAGGTCACTTCGACCGTGTTTGTCTTGTGGCTTGGTTTTGCTTCTGCAACGCCCGGGAGGGCTTCAAGGGCTTTTTTGACCGTTGCTTCGCAGTGTGGGCACATCATGCCTTCTACATTGTATGTCTTTGTCATATTGGTTTCCTGTTTTAGGTTTGTCGTTATTTTGTTTTTGATTTTTTTGTCTCGTTTTGGATTGTTGACGTTTACGAGGTTAAGCCGCAGGGCGTTAGAAACTACGCAAAAGCTTGAAAGGCTCATGGCGAGCGCTGCAAAGGTTGCGCTTAGGTTCCAGCCGAATAGTTTGTAGTAGCAGCCAGCTGCAAGTGGAATGCCGATGACATTGTAGATGAATGCCCAGAACAGGTTTTGGTGTATGTTTTTAATGGTCGCCCTGCTCAGGCGAATTGCTGCCGGGACGCTTTTTAGATTGTTCTTTATGAGAACTACGTCGGCTGCGTCTATTGCGATGCTAGCGCCAGCGCCGATTGCCATGCCGACGTTTGCGCGTGTGAGTGCAGTTGCATCGTTTATGCCGTCGCCGACCATGGTGACAATGCCTTGTTCCATGAGCTGCCTTATAGCGCTGTCTTTGCCACTTGGCAAAACTCCGGCAACTACGTGTTCAATGCCGGCCTGTTTTGCGATTGCGTTTGCCGTTTGCGGGTTGTCGCCCGTGAGCATTACAACCTGGATTCCCATATTTGTAAGTTCTGTAACGGCCTCTGTGCTATCGTCTTTTAATGTATCGGCGACCGCAATGATTCCGATGAATTCGCTTGCCTTTGCAAATAGCAGGGGAGTTTTACCGTTGCTTGCAAGCTCTTCTGCCTTTGCCATGAATTCTGCAGGAACCTTGGCTTGGCGCTTTATGAACTGGAGGCTCCCGGCCAAAACCTCTGTGGATCCATGTTCAAAAGCTAGAGTGGCTTTTAGGCCGTTGCCCGGCAGCGCCTCGAAATTTTCAATGCTGTAATTTTGGCTTGTAGAAATTTCGTAGTTGTTTATTGCTTTTGCAAGCGGGTGCTCGCTTTTGCTTTCAATTGATTTTGCTATTGCCAAAAGTTCTTCGGAAGTTATGGAACTTATGGGAACAATATCGGTTACGCAGGGCTCGCCCTTTGTGACTGTTCCTGTTTTGTCTAGAACGACAATCTGTGTTTTGCCGGTACTTTCTAGTGCCGTTGATGTTTTAAACAGTATTCCATTTTTTGCGCCTATGCCGTTACCGACCATGATGGCAACGGGAGTAGCTAAGCCAAGTGCGCACGGGCAGCTGATGACAAGAACGGCGATTGACCTTGCAAGCGAAAAGCCGATTTCTGCACCGACAAAAAACCATATAAAAAATGTTACTACCGAAATGCAAATGACTGTAGGTACGAATATGCCTGCGACCTTGTCTGCAATTTTTGAAATAGGGGCCTTTGTTGCGGAAGCATCTGTCACAAGCTGAATGATTTGCGAAAGCGTCGTGTCTTCGCCAACGCGGGTGGCTCTGCATTTTAGGAATCCAGACTGGTTGAGTGTGGCCGATGCTACATTGCTACCGGCGCATTTGTCGATAGGCATGCTTTCGCCTGTGAGGGCAGATTCATTGACTGCCGAACTGCCTTCTAGAACGATGCCATCGGCAGGGATGCTTTCGCCTGGTTTTACAATGAAGATTGTTCCAATTTTTACCTGTTCTATGGGGACCGTTTTTTCTTCATTGCCGTCTAGGATTGTTGCTTGCTTTGGGGCAAGTTTTAGTAAGGCTTTTAAGGCATTCGTTGTTTTGCCCTTAGAAATTGCCTCAAGCATTTTTCCGACAGTGATTAATGTAACGATTGTAGCAGCGCCTTCAAAGTAAAAGTTGTCCATCAAGGTTTCGGCACCTTTAATGCCGTCTATTACCTGGGCGCGAGTCATTGCAAAAAGAATACAGATGCTGTAAATGTACGAAGCGCCAGAACCAAGCGCTACAAGCGAATCCATGTTCGGTGCACGATGCAGGATTCCCTTGAAACCGTTTATAAAGAACTTTTGGTTAATTACAAGTACGATTCCTGCAAGGATCATTTGCACAAGCGCCATTGCGACATGGTTGTCGTTGAACCACGTTGGTAGAGGGAAGCCAAACATCATATGCCCCATGCTAAAGTAAAGCAACGGGAGCAAAAAAGCTAGGGATGCAAGCAAGCGCTGCCTTAAAATGGCGATTTCGTTTTTTTCTGTAACTTTTTCGGGATTTGCTTTGGTGTTATGTGCGTTTGCTTCGCTTGCACCATAGCCCGCGCTTTCTATAGCCTTGATGATGTCGTCCGTGCTTGCGTTGCCCTCAACATTCATGGAATTTGTAAGAAGGCTTACGGAGCAGTTGCGTACGCCCTGCACGGCGTTTACCGCCTTTTCTACGCGTGCGACACAGGCGGCGCAGCTCATTCCTGTTACATTAAACTTTTGCATATTACTTCATCAACTTTTGCAAGGTGGTTACAAGATCATCGATTACTTCATCTTTACCGGCACGAATGTCGGTTGCAACACAGGTTTTAATATGGTTTGCAAGCAATGTTTTGCTAAAGGCGTTAAGAGCTGCGTTCACTGCAGAAACCTGGATTAAAATGTCTGTACAGTAGGCGGCGTTTTCGACCATGCCACGAATGCCCTTTACCTGGCCTTCGATGCGGTTCAGCCTTGTAACGAGGTTCTTGATTTCGCTTTCGGAGCGTACCTTCTTTTTGTTGCAGCAACATTCTTTTTTATTTTTCATGCCTAAAATATACATACCCTATGGGGGTATATGAAAGAGGCAAATAAAAATCCACAGCTTTTAGGCAGTGGATTTGAGTGTGAGCGGTTATTTGAATTTTAAAACCCATGCTTCGGCATCGGAACCGACGCGGACTGGAGGCCCCCAGGAATCGATTCCGGAGGTTACGAGCCAAGGGTAACCGTCAATTTCGCCAAGGCCGTACGCGAGTTTCCATACAAAGCCGATGATTGCGGTAACCGGGAAGAACTGGCCGTCATGCGTGTGGCCTGAAAGCGTAATGAGCGGTTTGATGCCGTCATAGTCTTTTTCGATTCCCTTTGGCTGGTGGTCAACCAAGATCCATGGCGTTGCTAGGCAAGCTGCAATTTGTTTTTCTGCATTCTGTTTTTCAAGAGCAAGTGTTGAATCCGGGATTGTATCTGCATTTGATTTTTTGCCGTAGAATTCGTTGCAGTATGCTTCTGGTGAAAATTCCCTGAGCGGTCTTCTTGGAATGTCGCGTTTGCGTGAAACCTGAAAGTCAACGCGCCCGCCAAGGCATACGCCAAATTTTTCGTTGCAAATGCTTTTGTCAGAAAGTACTGTCATGCCGTTCTTTTGCATCCAGCCTTCAGGATCTGAACCCATGCCTTCCATGTACGCTTCGTGGTTACCGACAACGCCATAACTTGCTGCCTTGGATGTCAGCTCCTTAAAAAGCTTGTCGTAGCCTTGTGCTGTCATGCTGGAATCCGTGATGTCAGCAAGGTCGCCACCGAATATGATCAAGTCTGGCTTTATGGATTCAACCTCGCGGACCATGCGTTCTAGCTTTGACTTTGAAAACAACGGATCAATGTGCAAGTCACTAAAATAATATGCAGTAAATGGCTTTGGCTCGTAACCGTTAGTTGCGCTTGGCAACTTGATTTCAGCTTCGCGGAGTGTGTAATTTGCGTTGTGCGGTATGCCATAGCCAAGGAATGCTGCGGTTACAATTACAGAAAGTAAAAGAGCTATGCGACTTATTTTTGAACGTGTCTTTTTGCGTGCTTCGAGCGGCGGCAACTTGCCTTGAAGTTTTAAGGCGGTGTAAATGCCTGCGCGCAAAATATCGCTTAGCAGGTAAATGATCATTGCCTGTGTAACCCAAATGACTAGGACTGTTTGGCCGGCGGCAAATACAAAGCTTGTTCTAAAGAAAAAGCAAAGAAAAATGGATGATAGAATTGCAAGGGCAAGGACCGCCCCTTTTTTGCCAAGGGCGACGCGCCTGATGCTAAAGAACAGGTAAGTGACTATGAATATTGGTAGTATTAAAAATGCGTACATAATACAAATTTAGAAAATAGGAGCCGGAAGTCGGGTATGAGGGACGCACCTTCGGTGCTTGAGG
>DCGZ01000137.1:7758-8027 GCA_002314675.1 Fibrobacter sp. UBA1765
TCGTTCGCTGCGCTCACTTTGAGGTGTTGCTTTGTAGTCAGTCGGCCGTAGGCTGTCGTCAGAAAATGTAATTTACCATGTCTTTCTCGGCCCCGACCGAGAATCTCTAGCATGTTGGATCCTCGCTTTCGCGAGGATGACGATAGAATGAAAATTATTAATTGTTAATTGAAGAATCAGTCGACAGACGTCAGCCTACTGCCGAAAATTTCAGATGCAAGATACAAGAAAGAGAACAGAAATCAGGGACGCACCTTCGGTGCTTGAGG
>DCGZ01000137.1:8089-18613 GCA_002314675.1 Fibrobacter sp. UBA1765
TCTAGATGCGAAGCATCGACCTCAAAGCGAAGCGACCCCATACCTCTCAGCCGACAACATGAAAATTACCAAGTATCTCTCGTCTATAGGCACGTAGTGCCGTTCTCTCGTCTATTCTAGCCCTTGATCACTTTATACGCTTCTACAAGCTTTTCCATTTTACATGCGCAGTTGGCTGGAGATGTTGAGGGCAGTCGGATTGCCTTTATGCCAGTTTGCCTTTCGCAATATTTTTCGTAGAGCTTGTGCGCCGTAGAACCTGTGCAGAATATGCGCGTGATTTTACTTTGTGCTATGATTTTTTCGAGCGGGTTTGGTACTGCGTCTTCGATGCTTGTGTCGCTTGCGCCAATGATCGTACAACTTTCAAGAACGTCCCAAAGGGCGATTCCGTGTTTTAAGAGCATGTCGCGTTTTTCTGGGATTGTGCTTGGCGATGGCTCGTCTAGAACTTGGGCGACTACCTTCCAGAATCTATTTTGCGGGTGACCATAGTAAAAGCCTTGTTCGCGTGATTTTGGCGAAGGTATGGAGCCTAGTAGCAATACCTGTGAATTGCTGTCGAAAACTGGAGCGAATTCATGGGATACATGCCCGCGCGCCTGTTTTTTTGCCTTTGCCGAATGTGCCTGCATACCTATCTCACGCTGTCAGGAATGAAAATGCGAGTTACAAAAAAAGAGCAGGTTGAACCCGCTCTTAAAAGTTACTTGCCCTTGTTAATGTACTGGGGTTCGCCACCATACTTAGGCAGCACCTTCATGATCATGCTCATGTCCCATTCGGTAGTCTTTAAACGGCGCTTGAGGGTCGCCACGAGTACTTCCATGAGCATTTCGCAGTCGTAAACGGCACGGTGCATTTCACCAGCGGCAATGTTCATTGTGATTGCGTTGCGGCGCTTGAACATCATTGCAAGTTCACCGAGCTTATGGTTCGGGAGTTCCGGCATAATGTTACGGACAATGCGAAGGCTGTCGATTACCGGGTTTGCCGGAATCAGCTGCGGATTCTTTTGGTAGGCTACGCGCAAGAAGCCAGCGTCGAAGTCTGCGTTATGTGCGACAAGAATGGAATCCTGACCGCAGAACTGCGTAAACTTTGGAAGGCATTCGCCGATGGTCGGGGCGTTTTCGACCATTTGGTCTGTAATGTGGTTGACGCGGGAAGCTTCTTCCGGGATCATCATGTTCGGCTTTACGAATGTCTGAAATTCCTTGATGATCTTTGGCACAATCTGGCCATTTTTTTCTTCAAGGGTGAACTTTACGGCACCAATTTCAATGATTTCATCTTTTGCGTTGGAAAGGCCTGTTGTTTCAAGGTCAAAGGCCACAAACTTTGGGAACATCTGCATATTTATACCTCAATTTTACCCGCAAAATTTAGAATTTTGTTTGATTGATTGTTTGTGATTTGCGGGATTGCTTGTTTCTTGTGTAAAGATAGTCAACTTCAATGACAATTTTTGAGAATGGAAGCGGGATCCGTGTTTTATCCCAACTTTTTAAAGAAAATTTAAGTGAATAATTGACTTTTACAAGCCAAAGGGGAACATTCGCTTTTTGGCTGAGCCATTCCGAGCCTGGTTTTGCGACCATTGCGGGGCCTTTTGGGCCGTCTAGCGCCATGGCAACAAATTCCTGGTTTGCAAGTGGCGTTAAAAGTTTGCGTATGGCGCTTGCTCCGTGGGTGCCGGAACCGCGTATTATTTTGTACCTGAGTGTTTTTGCAACTTGGGCTAGCAGTTCGCCGTCCTTGCTTTCTGAAATCATGGCGTAAAAGCCTGTATCCTGGAACGCTGCCGTTGCCGCTGGCAAGTCCCGGTGCCAAATTCCAAGGACTCCTGGCCTAAAATTTTTAGGAAAATGGACATGGATCCTTAGCGTTTTGAGCCACAAAACGATAAAAAATGAAAAAAAATGCTGATTTATTAAGAGATTTTTAATTTTCACCTTGGAAAATCTAAAAAATTTGGTATAATTGTGCGCACAAATGGTGACGTACCCAAGTTGGTAAGGGACGAGTCTGCAAAACTCCCATTCCCCGGTTCGAGTCCGGGCGTTACCTCTAAAAGGCTCCTTCGAAAGAGGGAGCTTTTTTTTGTTAAAAAACACATCCTTGCAACATTTAAGTAGAATTTTGCAACTTGCACGTTTAACTTAAGGCTATTTTTGCTTTGTAACATTGCAATATGGCTTTTAATATAGATGCATATTGTTGTGCTGAGGCATTGCGAAAAATGCGGCTTGATAGGCATTTGACGCAAGAAGAGCTTGAAGCACGTTGCAATATGGCGCATCAGCAGATTTCTAGGATGGAATCTGGAAAAACTTTGCCTAAAATCGAGAATATTCGCCGTATTGTTTGGGGAATGAATGCAAGTTTTGCAGAATTCGGCATGTATTTTGATGAAAAACTGCGAGAAATCTTAAAAAAACGTGGTGAAACCGATCAAATTCCGCAGGCGGCCGAGGTAAAAATAGAGTATTACCCCGATAAATAGGCGATGTTAAATTTATTATCATCTTTACAGTCTGCCGCATTTAGCTAAATTTACGCCCGTTCTGCCTATCTAATTGGTAGAGAAATAGTTCTTGCAGGAAATCCCGGTGAAATTCCGGAGCGGTCCCGCCACTGTGAATCCTTAAGTCAGAATGCTGCAAGAAGTAATGTTTTATTGCGCGGTGTGCCCGTGCGAACCGAGGAACGATGCGATCGACGTCTTGCCTTGGAGCCGCTAGAGTTTCTATGCGGCCCCTGCTTTTATGGTATGCCTTTTGCACTGTATTTAGTGCCGTCTTTGCGCATGCCGAACTTGTGCAGGACCTTGGTTCCACAGAAATTATTGAACCTCCGCCAACCCCAGCAGAAGTTGCCCCGAGCTACGAAGAAATTTTGCCTAGCGCCTGGGAGGGTCGTGGCATAAGCGCAAGCGAAGTGCTCTCTGCTCTCCCTGGAATCCAAAGTTACAGGCAAGGAGGAATGGGCAGTTTTCAGACGGTGAGCATTCGTGGCATTGCGGCGCGCAACATTTTGATTTGCGTAGATGGTGTACCGCTTAACGATGCCGGCGGTGGCGCTGCGGACCTTGGAGCGATCGACCTCAACAACGTTGAAAAAATCGAAGTCTACAAGGATCGTGTCCCTGCAAAATTTGGCGGATCGGGTTTAGGTGGCGCCATAAACTTTGTCACAAAGTCTGTTTTGCAAAATGGCGGAAAGCTTGGCGGTCGCGTACTTGCAAGTGTCGGTAGCCACAATACTTTTGAAGGCTCGGCACAAGTGACCGAATCGCCTGCAGATAGTGTGCAGTTTTCTGCTACGGCTTCTATGCGCCATAGCGACAACGATTACGAATTCAAGAATCGAAACGGCACGGCGTACAATACCGATGACGATTTTACGGACACGCGCAAAAATGCGGAGTTCTCGGAATATTCAGGAAACATCCAGTATAGAATGCTGCATGCGGGCGGATATTTTTCAACAGTTTCTGCTAGCGTAATTCACACGGAAGCGGGAAACCCCGGCCGTGAGGAATCGCAAACTTACGTAGCCGACTTTGTTGGTGAAAGCGCGCAGTTAGGTTACCGCCTGGAAACACCGGTATTTCTTGACTTTATGCTTTTGGAAGCTGGCGTAAGCGGCAAGTTCGAAAAGAATGTTTCAAGTTCCTATTATCCGCTAGACCATGTTGGCTACAGTTCCAATAAGTTTTTGGAATATGGCCTTGCAGGCTACAGGCTTATTCCAGAATTGCTTGGCACGTTTATTTTTGACAGGTTCGAGGCAATGATTCGCCTTGCGGCAAGCGCCGAGCATTGGGAAGCTCGCGGAAGCGTCCGCGAATTTGGCCTTGAACGTTTTAGCGGCTCTGTCGCCGCGAATGCGGAATATGCATTTACAAACTGGTTCTCGCTTTTTGCCGAAGGCAACATGCTAAAGACTGCCGATGAAATTGACGGCGGAAAGTTCGTGATGCCGACAGGGACTGCGCAAATCAGCGATGCGAGCCCGCGCGATTTGAGCATGGGTGGAATGGTGCAAGCTAGGCTTGGTAAAAAGGATTCCTGGTTTGGGGGCAATGTTTCTGTCGGGCGCTTTTACAGGCAGCCGCAACTGATGGAACTTTACGGCGTATATCAGGGCGTACTTTCGAACCCGACATTGAAAGAAGAAACGGCGCTCCGCTTTGAGGCAGGCGCATTTGTCGCAACTCCAAAAAATACTTCTGTTTTGCGAGCAACATATTTTGAATCGCATATCGAAAATGGAATTTTCTGGGTGGTGAGCGGCAACCTGATGAAGGCGTTCAATGCAAGCGAGGCTCTTGTTCGCGGCGTTGAACTTGAACTTTCAAGCCACCCTGCAAAGTGGTTTGAAACGGTGCTCCGCGCTACAATCCAGGACCCTCGCGATACCGGCAAAAACAAGATGTACAAGGATAAGCTTTTGCCGGGCGAACCAGTGCAAAGCTACTATGCCGAGGGCAAGTTCTATTTGCCGTTCCATCTTGATTTTACATTCTCCACAGATTACCGCACACGAATTTACAGCGATCGCGCAAACAACACAAGACAGCCTCCAGTAGCCCGCTACAATGCAGTACTTGGCTATAATCCATGGCAACACACGCGCCTTGCTTTTGCAGTCCTGAATATTTCTGATGAAACTTACACTAACATCTATTCTCCATACCCGGCGCCAGGTCGCGAATGGAGGGTAACGCTAACCCAGGGGTTGTAATCCCCGCGCTAGCATTAGCGAAAACATGACAAGGAGTCGATAATGACAAAAAAAATTCTCCCTCTCTTGGCGGCATTCAGTGCGGCCTTGATCTTTAACGCTTGCGGTGACGATAGCTCCAGCTCTGCTCCGGATATCGAGTGCCTAGACAATGAAAATTGCCTTGAAGAATCTTCAAGCAGCGACGAAGCAAAGTCTTCAAGTTCTGTAAAGGGTTCTTCGAGCAGCGAAGAGGCAAAGTCTTCTTCGAGTGTAAAGGAAGACGGAAAGTCCAGCTCTTCTGCAAAGGATGATGGAAAGTCCTCTTCCAGCGAAAAGGTTGAATCTTCAAGCAGCGTAACTGGCGAAAGTTCAAGTTCAGAGGAAGCTGAATCTTCTTCAAGCGTTGCCGTTGAATACGAATATCTTAGCACGACACCGAACATTGCCGATTTGGAAGTTTCTGGCGATACGCTTTATGCAATTTTCCAGCGCTATGTTTACGATGCCGAAACCTGGAGCACGACTTTTGCAGACAACGGCCTCCTTGCACTTTACAAGGTAAGCGATGGAACACTCCTTGATACGATCCAGCTTGCAACAAAGAACCCGACGGCTGTAAAGGTTGTAAAGGGGAATGTCTATGTTGCAAGCCATGGCGAATACAATGCCGCCTATGGTACCGATGCCGACGAAAACCGAGGCATTGAGCGTGTTGACCTCAAGAACAAGACTTCCAAGCTCTATGTTGCCGGTACAAAGCTTGGTGGCGGCATCAGCGACTTTGCCGTAAACACCAAGACAAACAAGGCCTATGCAGCAATTAATTTGTTCTATGGTTCGGTCCCTGTTGTAGAAGTGGATCTCTCTACGGGTAGCGTAAAGGCGATTGACGGCATTAAGGACGGTTCCGGTTCCATTGCTGTTGATGAAGCAAAGAACCTGGTCTACATTGGCGACCGCTTTATGGATTTCACCACCTTTGAAATGCAGATTAACGTAATGGTATATGATGGTTCCAAGCTTACCATGCTTTCTGATGCAGAAGAAGATGAATTCCGTCAACCATATAGCGTAAAGCTGCTCGGTAGCACTCCGTACGTATTTGTTTCTGATTATAGCACAGGTAAGCTTTACTGGAACTACGCCGATTCCGAAGATGATGAAGATGGCCTTGAATTTGATCAGGATTCAAAGCTTGCAGTGGCAAACGGCAAGTTGTTTGTCATGAGCCGTACCGGTGCCGGTAGCGTTTCTTTGTTCAATACGGAAAGTAATGAAGTTGTATGGCAGAAATCAGTTGATAATGGAAACCCGTATGACGTTGTTCAAGCCGACGGTTCAAATGTCTGGGTAGCACTCCATGGCCTTGCAGAAATCCGAAAGATTTCTGTAGCAGATGGTAGCACCATGGAAGTGATTGATACCGAAGAATTCTGCGCCAAGAAGGTTAAAGAATAATATTTCTAAAATTTCCATTTTTTAACTGTAAATTTTATTGTGTCTGGACTCATGCCCAGGCACTTTTTGTATTTATATGAAAATTTTTGCAACCTACAACAAAGTTAACGCATCAAAATAAGCAGATGGACGAAAGAAAGGTATTTGATGGGCTAAAGAAGGGCGACCGTAGTTCGCTCGCATTGCTGTGGGAACTCCACAGCAAGAATGTGCTCAACCTTGCCTTTCAAATGTTAAAGAACCGCGACGAGGCGGAGGATATCTTGATGGATGTCTTTGTTTCGGTGCCGGTGCGTGTGCAGGGATTTCGTGGCGATTCCGCATTTTCGACATGGCTTTACCGTATTACGGTGAATGCATGCCTAATGAAGCTGCGTGCCGCAAAGCGCCACCGCGAACTTGAGGAATTGAACCATGATGTAATCGTGGAAGAAAACCTGAGCAGAGCAGAGAGCGTTTTTGCAGATGGTGAAGCTTTGCAAAAGGCCCTTGCGGAACTCCCTGCAGAAACGCGGGGCATGCTTTGGTTAAAAGATGCAGAGGAAATGTCCATCGAAGACCTTGTAGATGTTTATGGAATGCCATCAGGTACCATAAAGGCGAGGCTTTCGAGGGCGCGTACCGTGGTCCGTGAATTTTTAAAGGGAAAGCTATAATGCGCGAAGAAATTGATTTTTCAAGTGTAGAACGCTTGACTCCAAGAGCCGATTCCTTTAATCGTGTTCTTGCTCGCCTTGATAAACAAGAATCCAATGTGATTCCGTTCAAGGTCATTTCGGGACTTGCGCTTGCGGCAAGCGTCGCCATTGTGTGCGTAAGCGTAATCTTGAGCGTATTTTCTGTAGATACGGATACAGAAAACATGCCTATGGGTAATATCGTTTCTTTAGATGATGTCGCCTGGTACAGTTCCCTTGGCAATGAGGATTCCTGTGATTTTGAAGAACTTGAGGAATCTCCGGCAATCAGTTATTTAACAGCGAGGAAATAATGAAAAAGCTATTAGTTGCAAGTATTGCAATTCTTTCGTGCGCCATTGGCGTATTCATAGGTCCTGTAGTGCTTTGCTCCGCTCCGTGCAAGCAGGTTCAAAAGGAAAGTGCCGAAATAGTGCCGCCTCCGCCGCCTGGAATGCATGGACAGGATATGCACGAAGGTAAGGGCCATCGCCATGGAGAAAAATTCAGGAACAAAATGCATCCGTCGCCAGAGGTGATTGATTCCATTTTGCAAGTAACTCCGGAACAAAAGATGCAAATTGAAGAATTCCGCAGGGCTGCAGCCTCTACAAACAAAGAGCTTTTCGCAGAAAAAATGGCCGCAGAAGTTGCACTTCGCAAGGCTCTTGAAAATGAAACATACGACACAGTCGCCATAAACAATGCAAAAAAGCAGTTGCTTATTGCTCAGGAAAAATTGCTTGACAGTCGCATTGCCGGGCCTGCATTTTTTTCGAAGGTTCTTTCGAAGGAACAGCATGAAAAATTCAAGGCTTACATGAAAGAAAACGCGCCACGAGGTCCATGGCATAAAAAACAAGAAGAAAAGTGATTTTTAACTATTTGTGACTGGCAAAAAGAGTCTCTTAGTAGTAAGAGAGAAAAGAAGAAGGGGCCCGTACGGCGTAAGTCGTGCGGGCTTTTTGTATTCTATTTGTGTATCGTTTTATGCGGCTTCCATCGGGAAGTTTGTAATTGTGTACCAGAACCCTGCTGCCGCAATTAATGTTAAGGGAAGGATTGTCTTTTTTTCAAGTGCATTTGGACCGCAGATAATTTTAAAAGCGGAAAAGCTTAAAAAGAGCGCAAAGAAGACTGCGATGATTCGTGTAATAATGCCAGGTAAAATTTGAGGAATGATGAATCCACTTTGAAGCAGAATTACAAGGGCGATTGCCTGTGTTATGACACTTGCAAAAAATGCTCCACGGGCTTCTTTGCCAATTTGCCTTTTGTTGCCACTGAGCGTGATGTATGCAATTGGAGCGCCACAGGCAATTGCAAAGTAAAGTACGATTTGGATGGCAAATGCAATGCTTGCTACAAGTGTAATTATCTGTGGATTCATGTTTAAAATTATAGGAAAAGTGGAACAAGGATTGGTGCAAGAACCGCGGTAATGACACCTGCGACTCCGATGGAGAGAGAACTCATTGCTCCTTGAATTTCTCCAATTTCCATCATGCGGGAAGTCCCCACGGCATGCGAGGCTGTGCCTGTTGCAACGCCCTGGGCGACAGGGTCTGTGATACGGCACAGTTTGCAGACGATAGGTGAAATGATTGCGCCTGTGATGCCTGTAATCATGATGGAAGCAACAGTGATTGCCGGGAGGCCTCCAAGGAGTCGTGAAACCTCGATGCCCATTGGAATCGTGATGGATTTTGGAGTGATTGAAACAAGTACGTTTTGTGAAATGCCAGCAAACTTTGCAAGAACAATTACTGAAATAATGCTGCTTACACTACCTACAAAAATACCGACAAGAATTGGTAACCAATTTGCCTTGAGCTTGTCAAGTTGCTTGTAAAGTGGTACTGCAAGGGCAACCGTTGCAGGGGCAAGGAAGAATGAAATGTAGTCGCCGCCTAGCTTGTAGGATTCGTATTTGACATTGCAGACGACAAGGAATCCGATGACAAGCACAATTCCAATAAGCATTGGATTCAATAGCGAAATTTTTGTTTTCTTGTTTATCCATACGCCAATTTCAAAGGCGATTATGGAAAGCAAAATTCCAAAGAGCGGGGTGTTTATGAATTCAGACATTTTTTTTAGGATCTAGGATTTAGTGGATGGTGAAATGTTGACTTTCAATGTTGTTGGCATACATTTCTGGGATTCTCGGTTGGGGTCGAGAATGGCGACATTTAAATTTTCTCGTTCCTTTTTTTTGTTCTTTAGCTTGTTTAGCAATTGAACGAAATGGCCTGTGATTGCAATTGTTACTGCGGTTGTTCCCATGCAGATTAAAAATATTGCGATGATTTGACCTCGCAAGGAATCTACAACGGTGAGTAGCCCGACACCTGCAGGCAAAAAGAAGAATGCTAGATTCTTTAAAAAGAAAGAAGAGACTTCTTCGACATGCTCAAGGCGCACAATTTTTAAGCAGAGCAGTAAAAAGAGCAAAAGCATGCCAAGGACGTTCCCTGGCAGTGGAATGCCTACGACGCTGTGCAATATTTCGCCCGCAAGGCAAATGAAAAGAATGATTGCTAATTGAAGTAGTGGACGCATTTAAAGATACCAGATGCAAGATCAAGATTCAAGAAGTTGTTTTTCGGCGAGGTGCTTGCGGCGTTCTTCGGCTTCTTTTTGCGAGTAGACACAGCCACAGAAATCTTGGCGGTACAGGTTGTATTCTGCGGAAAGTTCCGTGGAACGCTTGAAGCCGCCCTTCTTTTTAAAGTCGCTTGGCAGGTGCTTGACTCCGGTGCGCGCAGATTCCTGTTCGCCGATTTCGTTAAGGAGAGGCGCGTTTTTCATGGGGCTGATTGTGAGCGTTGTCGTAAAGTAATCTGCTCCGAGTTCTTTGGCGAGGTCGGCTGCTTCGGCGAGGCGGAGTTCAAAGCATACCTTGCAGCGTGCGCCGCCTTCTGGTTCACGCTCTAGTCCACGTACTGCAGCGTAGTAGCGTTCCGGGTCGTACTTGCCCTTGATAAGAGTTATCGGATTTTTTGCGGGGAATTCTTTTACGAAACGTTCAATTTCTGCAACACGGTGCTCGTATTCTTCTGTTGGCGCGATGTTTGGATTGTAGTAGAAAACCGTGATTTTAAAATACTGTGAAAGGTATTCAAGAACGTAGCTTGAGCAAGGTGCACAACAGGCATGCAAAAGAAGTGTCGGTGTGATTCCTTCGCGCTTGATGCGTGCGATGAGTCTTTCAAGTTCTATGGAATAGTTTTTGTTTGGCATTTTTACGCCTCTTGCGTGGCGAAATTTAGAAAAACAAATGAAGTCAAAAATGCGAAAAGTACGGATAAAATCCATATTTGAATATGTTTTTATCTGCCAAAAGAGTGGAATTTTACTTCCCTTAAAAGCGATTGCTTCAATTTTGGCGGATAAATGGCGTGTTGGCGTAGCTTTTATCTGCCATGATGACTATTTTTTTGAATACCGCAAGGAATTGTCTCAAAAATTGTCATTTACGGCGTGTAAAAATGGAAAATTTCTGCAATTTATCCGCCAGACAGTTTTTTTGCGGCTTGCTCAAGTAGGTTGTGGTGCACTTTGCGTTAGGGACCGAAGTGGCTTTGCCGCAACGCTATTATTAGATACAAGAAAGAAGACAGAGGACTGGAGTTAGGTCGCACCTTCGGTGCTTGAG
>DCGZ01000137.1:18670-26486 GCA_002314675.1 Fibrobacter sp. UBA1765
ATGTTGTAGTCAGTCGGCTGTAGGCAGAAATTGTTTTTTCATGTCATTGCGAACGTAGTGAAGCAATCTAGGAACCGTAATGAGGTATCGCACCCTCGGTGCTTGAGGCGTGAGATAGTTCGCTACGCTCATTTTGAGGTAATTAAGATGCAAGAGTCAGATGCAAGAATGCGCACGAAATGAGCAAAACGAATTGAGCTTGCTCAAATTCACTTGGCGAATGAGCAGCCACTATGCCGAAGGCATGAAACTGTAACTTCCTATATCATTGTCAATTCTTAATTCTTAATTCTGAATTCTGAATTCTGAATTCTGAATTATCAAATCCTCTCAGCCGACAATATGGAAAATAACATTCCTCTCGTCTGTAGGCACGCAGTGCCGTTCTTTCGTCTAACCACTAGCCCCTAAATTATTCCTTTGGCTTTAAAACAGAGCGGATTATGAAATCGGCGATGGAGTTTTGCAGGGCCTTTGGCGAAATAGGGTGTTCCTCGTGATCTGCGAAGGAGTGCGAGTAGATGAGCATTTCATGGAGCATGAGCATGATGACGCGTGATGTCATTTCCATGTTCAAGAGCTGGATTTCCTTTCTTTCGAGGGCGTATTCCAAAATGCGGTAGATGATTTGCTTTGCCTTGGCAAGAACGTTCTGGGAATAGAATGCGGCTAGTTCCGGGAAGTTTTCGGCTTCGGTCGTGATGAGCTTAGGAATGCCGCGGCAGGTATCGCTTTCCATTAAGTCCCAGTATTCCTGCACGAGCATGCGGATGATGTCTTGCGAGGAACCGTGGAAGTTTGAAAGCAATGAGTCGGCCATTTCCCAGACAGGTTTTAGGGAAGATTCGATTACGGCCTTGAAGAGCGCTTCCTTGTTTTCGAAATAGACGTAGAGAGTGCCCGGCTGTACACCGGCTAGTTTTGCCACGTCGGCGACCTTTGTAGCTGAGTAGCCTTGTGAAACGAAAAGGGTGCGTGCCGCGTGAATGATTTCAGTTGGGCGCTGTTCCTTTTTGCGCTGCCAGTGCGGGCCTTCAGTTTGTGGGCGTTCTGTTAAGTCTTCCATAAAGTCTCGTTTTTGAATACAAGTTCAAATATAGATTTATGTTGGGCGTAAAAGTGGCATATTAAAAAAAATATGGCGGCACGGCCACTATTTTGGCATTCTCTTAAGTTCGCGCCTAAGTAGCAGCAGGCCCGTGATGGCGGCTCCGATGTCTGCCATTGGCTGTGCCATGAACACGCCCTTCAGGTTGAAGAACAAGGGCATTATGAGAATGAACGGAATGAGCATGATGACTTGGCGGCATGCGTTCTGGAACATGGAAAGTTTTGCCTTGCCTGTAGCCTGGAAGAAGTTGCCTGCGATCATGCCGAGCGGTACGAACGGGAGTGCCGCGACGAATGTTCTTAGGCTTTCGCTTGCAAGCTTTTGCAGTTCCATGTCGCCCGGGGCAAATGGCGCTACAAAGAGTTCTGCCTGCCATTGTACAATGGCCCACGCAAGTATGATAAATCCCATGCCGTAGATGTATGCAAATTTTAGGGTGCCCCTTACGCGGTCGTAAAGCTTTGCTCCGAAGTTGTAGCCAAAAATCGGCTGCGTGCCGCTTACAAAGCCGATCAACGGAAGTACAATTATTGAAACAACGCTGTTGATGATGCCGAAGGCAGAAATTGCCATGTCGCCACCAGAAAGCGTGCCCGTGGTTTGGATGCTCTTGTTGCCGTAGGTTGTGAGGCTCCATGCAAGGATTGCGTTCATTAGGCTGTTGCAGATTTGCATGATTGCCGGTGGAAAACCTAGGATATAGATTTTGCGCACATAAGGCAAATGGAGCTTCATGTGGCGGCGGTTGATTTTTACAGGGACATCTTTTTTGAGGAAGAATGCCGTGATGAGAGCGCTGCTTACAAGTTGAGAGCAGATAGTTGCCCAGGCGGCGCCTTCGATGCCCAAATGGAACTTCATGATAAAGAGCCAGTCAAGAACAACGTTTGTGCATGCACCGATTATTTCACGGAACATTGCGGTTTTTGGGTGGCCCATGGAGCGTATAAAGTGGTTCATGCCCGGCGCGATTGTCTGGAACACGGAACCTATCAATATGATTCGCATGTAGCTTGAAGCTACCGGCAATGTCTGGTCGCTTGCGCCAAATAGCCTAAGGAGCGGCTCCATGAATATTTCGCCAAGCGTGAACGCGCCTACTGCCATGATGATTAGCAGTAGGAACGAGTTGTTCATGATGATGCTTGCCTGCGTGTACTTTTTTTCGCCAAGCCTAATTGCAAAGAGCGTGTTGCCGCCAATGCCTACGATCATGGACATTGCCATCATGAAAAGTGCAATCGGGAAGCAAAGGGTAATGCCTGCAATGCCAAGAGCGCCAACACCCTGGCCGACAAAGTAGCGGTCTACAATGTTGTAGAGCGCGTTTACGCACATGCTGATGATAGCCGGTACAGAAAAAAGCAGTATAAGCTTAGGGATGCTTGCCGTACCGAATGCGTTTAGCTTGGAGTTCTTGATCATTACAGCCCCAGATTTTTATACGAGTGCCCTTGCGTTTTCGAAAAGCGTTTTGCAAATGTCCGGCGAAGCTTCGTCGGCAAATGCGAAACCGAATTTTGGATTGATGTCAAGTAGCGTTTCGTTAAAGCAGAATTTGTGGTGCTCGATAGCGTCTCGAATGGAACAGGTTTCTTCGATGGCTTCATCGCGCCTGAGGTGAGAAACAAGTAGCATGAATTCAAGTACGCCGTCCTGTTCCGAGGCTGTGAACAGGTCGCTTGTGCGCTTTTCGCTAGAAATGATTTTTGCGATT
Source organism: Fibrobacter sp. UBA1765 (assembly GCA_002314675.1). Taxonomy (GTDB): domain Bacteria; phylum Fibrobacterota; class Fibrobacteria; order Fibrobacterales; family Fibrobacteraceae; genus UBA1765. The sequence continues at coordinate 21,499 of DCGZ01000137.1, forward strand.
CGTGATTTTAGGAATGGTACGAATGCGGCTTCTGCGGAACATTGAATGTAGAGTGCCGCAAGCGGCAGGTGGTTCCTTGCAGAAAACACGGCGATGCTCCGTGAATAACTGTCGAAAACTTCGCGCAGCAAGAGTGTCGGCAAGGTGGAATCGTTTTCGGCGGATTCCTTCCATTCGTACTTGAGGATTGTCGTGCCGATTTCGATTTCTGAAAAAGGCTGCAGTTCAACTTCTGAAATTTCGGTGCAGTTTACGAATGTGCCGTTTGTGCTTTCCATGTCGAGCAGGCGAATAGAAAGCCCTGAACGGTTGATTTCGCAATGCTTGCGCGATGCGAGGGAATCGTCTAGGCGAATGTCGGCATCTAGGCCGCGACCGATAATGGATTTGCCCTCTGGAATAGGGATTATTCGGCGCTGTTCCGGAGGATATACGATTGTAAGTACTGGTTGATCTATCACGGCGCCAAATTTAGCAAAAATGAAGGCTGGCGTAATTTCTATATTGGTAATGTTTATTCGGGAAATCTCTATGAAGAAACTCGCAAGTGCCTTTTTTATTTGTTTTTTGCTTTTGGCCTGTTCCTCTGATAATTCTTCTGGTGCAAAAATTGAAAAGAATGAATCTTCGGAATGCACTAAGCCACTTTTAGAATGCCTTGGAGACCAGGATACTTTATCTCCATATGATTATGAATTTGCTGTAAATTACCTGCTTTTAAAGTATAATTACCTGTATGCTGCTGAAGAAGTTGGTGATGCAGAAGAATATTATGGTCTTGGCAGCGGCATGAATACGGAATTTGGGAACACGTATGCCATGTACCAGAAAATGAGCAGTGCATATACATATTACATTCCTCCTGAATTGGTAGAATATTTTTATGTAAACTACTTAGGGTCGGAAAGTATGGTGGGTATTGGCATTCAAGTAAGCGAAGCCTTGGAAATTACCCAGGTTTATGCTGATGGCCCCGCCGAAAAGGGTGGCATTCTTCGTGGCGATACAGTCAAGTCTATAGACGATGTTCCTATTGTGAAAAGAGAAAGCCTTGAACGTTTGCTAAAGGGCGATATTGGCGATAAGGTTACTCTCGGAATTGCTCGTGGCGATTCAACGTTTGAGGTGAGTTTGACCTTTAGTGAAATTGTTTTGCCGACTGTTTTCCTTGATTCTGTTCAAGGTGTGCCTCGTATTCGCATTACCAGTTTTGAAACGGAAACTGCTGGCGGCTTAAGTACCTCCAAGGAATTTGAAAATGCGTTGAAGCAGACGGAAGGTGCCGAGGCTAGCATTATCGACTTGCGTGGGAATGGCGGCGGCGCTGGAGAAGAGTGCTTTGCAATATCAGAAATGTTTTTGGGGCGTGGAGATACTCTTTTGTTGATAGATGAAGCTACTTACGAAGAATCGACCGATTCTCAAGTCATAGTTCGTGAAAAATATATGGCAGATAAAAATGGAATCGGCAAGGACCGCTATTATGTATTCCTTGCAGATTCTGGAACTGCAAGTTGTGCAGAGATTGTTTTGCTTGCTGCGACTTCTAATATGCAATCTCCGATTATTGGCAGGAATACATACGGCAAGGCTATAGGGCTGCAGATGGAACAGGGGGAAATTACTTATGGAATTTCTGTCATTGTTGCTTCTATGATATATGGCAAGGACGGCGAAACTTACCATGCGAAGGGTTTTGCTCCTGACTACGAAACCGATGACGAGGAAGAGGCTTTCGCGAAGGCGCTTGAATTTATAGAAGTAGAGCAGTGCCGTGAAGCCGGATATGGCAAGGAAAATATGCAGAAGTTCCTGAAGAAGGAGCATAATTCCAAGGCTATCGGCGATCTTGGAATGTATAAGATTGTGAATGTTGACACTATTCCCTGGATTAAGAATAAATTAAAGAAAAAGTAAGGCGCATTTAGTTTTAAATACATCTAGCCTAGGCGTTTGGATTTGTGTGGTGCGACGTAGTCTCTTTCTATGGATTTGTTGAACAGGGAATGAAGAAAAATAATTTCCAAATGTTGGTTGAAATATTCGGTTTTGGAAATTATTTTTTAGAATTATTACCAAAACTATCTAAAAATGTATAGATTTGGAAATAATTCTCTTTGGAGGTTGTATGGCGGATTTCATGGGTCGCATTCCGTGACGACATTGTTTTGATTGCGTGCGGTTCGTCGTCTTCATGGATGGTGAATAACCTTGTTGAAAATCAAGGTGGACTCCATAACCGAATTACGAGGCAAATTCACCTGAGTCCTTTTACTTTGTACGAGTGCAAGCTGTATTTGCAGAGTCGGGAATTTGACGAACTTTATACAGCCCTTTTTAATTGTGCTGATAAGTATGTTGCGGTAGTAGAAGCTCTTGCACAAAAAAGGAAGGGTTTACAAAAAAAAGAGATCGCAGAAATTACAGGAGTCTCTGGAGGGCGCCTAACTCACATTCTTGCAAACCTTGAACGCTCCGATTTTATAATGTCCATGGCACAATTCGGTAAAAATGTCAAGAATACGGCCTACAAGCTGGTCGATTTCTATACGTTGTTCTACTATAAGTTTGTAAAAAACAGCAACTCAAAGGACGAAAATTTTTGGTTGCACCATTTCAACGATGCGTCTGTTACCTCTTGGCGTGGTTATTTCACGGAACATGAAGAACAAATCATATCCTTCTTGCAAAACACCTAGAGATGGTGGCATTGTCATTAAACACGGCACTCCCTTGGGGGTGCTTTGTTTATATTTTTTGGCATGAAAAAAGCTTTCTTGATTTTTTTATTCTTGAGCGTTTTGGCTGCTGCCCTAATATCTTTGGGGAGGAACTTATCTAGTTCTTCGTTTGAAAATGCAGATGAATTGCATCCCTCTGTATCGAATGAGCACTACGACGATGTTGCAACAGCCGCAGATACGGCGAGAATAAAAATTTTAGGGTATGATAGGGATGGAAATGGCGTAAGGGATGACTTGGATTCTTTGATTGATGAAAAAATTTCCGATAGTCCTGAAAAAAGGGCCGCCTATCGCTATTTGGCCCAGACTATACAGAACCAGTGGATTGCTTTTTATGATAATCCGCAAATGACGTATGAGGAAATGCATCCCTATGCAGTTTTTACCTCTTTGGGAATTGAACTTATTGGAGAGCTTAATGCTGAAGTAAATCTTGATTTTAGTCTTTTTGAAGCCAGTTTACTAAATACATTGGAACGGGTTATGTTTAGCGATGAAATTGACAGAATCTTTGTCGGAAAATATTTGCCTGTAGCGGTAAAATCAGATCGGCAATATTCCGATTTGGTATCCTTAGGAATGGGTGCGTTTAATGAAATTTTAGAACAAGAGAGGATGAAATAATGCGAGAAATTTTTTTGAGAAAGAGCAGAATTTTATTCGCATTTTGTTCGCTCATGTTGGTCTCGTGTGTTGATCCTTATAAGTGCGCTAATGAAATTAATACAAATTAAATTACGGTGATTAGCGTAATTTCAACAAAGCCGGTCAAGTCTGTTAAAGCATATATAGGCGACAAAGTTCTTTGCGAAGGCGTTAACGAATTACTCTATAGAAAAAATAAGGAAGAACTCCTAAGTTGGACGATGTTGCCGATGACAAACTTGATGAACTTGAAAAAATCTGGTGTGGTAATTACAAGAATCATGAAGAAGAAATTATCTCCTTCTTGGAAAACACCTGAAACGACAGAATTAAAAACTGCGGCATTCCCTTGGGAGTGCCCTTTTGCTTAAAAAATTATAGTTTGTATAGGAACTTAATTCGGAGGTTTCATGTCGTCAGAAATCAGAGTCTATAAGGGCCATTACACCAGCGGAACTGCAAAATGGACCTTTGCGGATAATCGTTTATATTCTGGTCATTACGCCAGTGGTACGGCTGTAGCCTGCGTCGATAGACCCAACGATTTGCCCCTTTATGTGCTGGCCTTTGTAGCGACGCTGTTTTAAGTGATGCTTTAGAAGCCTTGCCTAATATTTGACGATTCTACTTTTTTTAGTCAAGTATTTACCCGAGGCGTCTCTATTGTGCTTGGGTTCAGCCGTTTTGCGTGGCTTGTGAATTGCGCTTCTAAATCCAGTGATTTCTGAAGTTGGGTTTACTGAAAACGTTCCCATAAAAAATCCGTAAGGAACTGTGTATCGGGATGAACAATCAAGAAAAACGCTTGCAGAATAACCTTGTATGGAAATTGTGTCGTCCTTCATTACGTTTAGATTCAAGGGAGCATAGACAAAGTTGGAATCAAAGACATCCCTCATGGTGTTCTCGGCAGAACCTAGCTTCACTTGTTTGATTTTTAGAATTTTTGCAGCGACTCTAGATGAATCTATAAGGTGAAGCTTGTAACTTTGATCAACAAAAAAAGTATCTAAGCCAACAGAATCTACAATTCCGTTTAAATCTATGGTGTTTTGATCCCAATTTATGATGTAAGGCCTGGTGGGAATGTACTTGGTTGTTTGCATTCCGTGGTATTCGATTTCGGGGCAGCGAATTTGCGAATCTGCTGCGGATGAAGAACGGGGATAACTGGAACTAGAACTTGATGTTTCTTGAGCGGAGCAAATCAACACGAATGCAAACAGTACACATATGAGAACTTTCATGAAGAAAAAGTTAGTAAAGAACGGAGCTACTTTATTTGGCGAATTTGCGGCCGGGGTTTTTAAGGGGTGTCCCCTTAGGGGTGGGGGTAGCGTAAAATTTTGCGCCGCTTGCTTTTGGGGGTGAATTGCGCAAAAGTTGAAGCGAGGGGGCGGCTGCCCCCTTTTGTATTTTTCTAATTTTTCACTGTAAATTTTAAACACCCAAAAGCAATGGGCAATGGGACCGTTTGGCTTTAGATTTTAAAAATCTCTCGTCTCTCGTCTCTCGTCTCTCGTCTCGCTCTTGGATTTTGAGGTTCAATACCATGTTTCGTGAAGTAAAGAAAGAAGAAACCTTCCCGCAGATCGAAGA
>DCGZ01000116.1 GCA_002314675.1 Fibrobacter sp. UBA1765
TGCATCTGGCTCTTGCATCTTAGTCTCCTCAAAGAGAGCGTAGCGAACGACCTCCCGCCTCAAGCACCGAAGGTGCGTTCCTCACACCAGCCTTCTGTCTTCCGAATTAAAACCTATTGCTCAGGTTATTAATTTCTTCTTCGCCCATGAGCATGTCGCGTGGCTTTGAATTCCCCTTCGACTTTCCACAAATTCCAAACTTTTCCATTTGGTCAACAATCTTGCCTGCGCGGCTAAAGCCAACGCTAAACGCACGCTGCACGGCAGAAACAGAAACGCCACGCATGCCAACAGCCCAGAGTGCAACCTGGAACAATAGCGGGTCTACCTTGCCGGTACTTGCAGGCAGGCCATCGCCGCCATCTTCATCCTCGCTATCGCCATCGGCAAATTCAAAGCTTTCAAGCTGCGGGTAATACACGTTCTGGTTAGAACACGCATCGGCCAAGCGCTCCGCTTCCGGGTCCGAAAGGAACGCACCGTGAACTCGCACAGGGTCATCGTTTAGCTTGTACAGCATATCGCCACGCCCAAGCAATTTTTCAGCACCCTGCATATCAAGAATAATTCTTGAATCAAGCGCAGAGCCAACCTTAAACGAAATTCTAGTCGGCAAGTTCGCCTTGATAAGGCCCGTAATCACATTCGCAGACGGACGCTGTGTTGCAAGCACAAGGTGAATGCCAACGGCACGAGCCTTTTGTGCAATACGTGCAATGGACTTTTCAACTTCCTTGCCAGCAACCATCATAAGGTCTGCAAGTTCATCGATTACAACGACAATGAATGCCATTTTTTTGCGCTCTTCTTCTGGCACCTCATCAGGAAGAGTTCCGTTTGCAACCTTTTCATTATAGCCGAACAGGTTACGAACCTTGGCCTTTGCAAGAACTTCATAGCGCCTATCCATTTCAACGCAAAGCCACTTGAGCGCTTGCACAGCAACATCAGGCTGCGTAATTACCGGGTGCAGCAAGTGCGGAATGCTTTCGTACATTTTAAGTTCAACGACCTTCGGGTCTACAAGAACCAAGCGAAGTTCATCTGGAGTCTTGCTTAAAAGCAAGCTCGCCATGAGAACGTTAATGCAAACAGACTTACCAGAACCGGTTTGACCAGCTATCAACAAATGAGGGGCGCGAGCCAAATCCATTGTAAACGGAGCACCTGTAATATCCTTGCCAAGTACAATCTGCAACTTTTCTGTCGCCGGGGTAAAATGTTCTGCACAGAACAAATCGCTGCAGAAAATTGTCTGTGACTTTCTATTCGGAATTTCTATACCGACAACAGACTTGCCAGGAATCGGAGCCAGGATTCTTATAGAAATTGCCTTCAATGCCAAAGCCAAATCATCTTGCAAAGAAAGGAACTTGGCAACCTTAATACCCGGCCCCGGTTCCACTTCAAAGCGGGTAATCACAGGGCCCGTAACAATGTTTGTAACCTTGCCCTTGACCTTGTAACTTTCAAGATGAAGTTCCAATTCGCGTGCGAGAACCTGCAGTTCATCTTCAGAATATTCAGGCGACTGTTCAGGAGCTTCGTCCAAAACGTTATTCGCATCAGGAATCACATACGGATCGTATTCCATTTGCGGAGTCTGGTCGATTGTACGTGAATCATCTGCGAAAACATCAATTGCCTGGGCAGCATTTTCTGCGCGATAAGTTTCTACAGGGAATTCGCTTGCAGGTTCAGCAGACTCGGTTTCTTCAGCCACTTCCTCGGTAACGGCAACTTCTGGCTTTAATTCCTCAATATCAGTCGTTTCCAAATCAGCATCAACGCCGCTAGTGCCAACTGTCACAAAGGCCATTTCATTATTACCGATTTCTGTAGTTTCTTCGGCAGCTTCGGGCTCGGCAACGTGCTCGGCAGTTTCACCAACAACAGGGATAGCCACAGGAACTTGCTCTGTAACCTTGCCACGAACAATGCCCTGCACATTTGGCAATTCTTCGTTAGCATCTTCCCATTCATTTACCTTGCGAATACGGCGAAGTTCAGCGATTTCATCGCGGATCTTACGTTTTTCAACATCGTCCAAATAAGGGCCGCGTTCCTTAAGTTCACGTTCCAAAGCTTCAAGGCGGTTTTCCGGGCGTTCAGAAACAGCGGGGATAATTGTACTTGCATCGTGAATTGGTTCATTAAGTGGCGGCAGCGAACCCATGGCGGTCCCCCACACTCCGGCAGCCTTGAACGGCTTTGCATTTTGCGGCAAGCCAATAACCGTATCATCCCAGTTAACACTCTGAGCAGGAGCTGGCAAAGCAGCCCTGCCGCGGCGAGGCTTGGATTCGGGAGTTTCAATGGCGACAAATTCCTTTTTAAGGCCAGCCTGCAACTTTGCTTCCTTACGAGCTTCACGGAACTTATAAATACCAACAGGAATTTTCCACAAGACCTTCGCAATAATCACAAGGAACTTAAAGTGGCGTGCCCGCAAGCCAAAACAAGCGGCACAAACGCCAACCAGGGCAACAATGCCCAAAATAGAAGGCAAAATAACGGAGCTGCCAAATACCTGTGCGAGTTCTTTTGAAAGAGCGTTCCCTAAAATGCCGCCATTCTTTACAAGCTGTTCTGGAGACGGCAATTTTACATCGTAAACACGCAACGAAAACAGGTACGATAAAACGACAGTCAAAAGGGTAAAACCGATGCCAATGCGCAAAAGTACGACGCGTTCAAACTTCGTGAACGAAAAAATTGACAAAAGCAAAAGGGCAACTCCAAAAACAAGCACAGAAACATGGCCAAAGAACTTAAGCATAGCCATATTGAAAATCTTTACGACATTTGTCACCGAAGCGTCGATCGAAGCGCCAAAAGAATCGCCCCACGCAATAAAGAACGCGGCGATAACGGCAACGCCAAACAGCAACAACATGCTACCCAATACCACCGGGAACTTAGAACCGCCTGAAGATTTTTTGGAAGATGCCTTCATCACTTTTTTTGCAGATTTCTTAGCCAAAATAAAACTCCTAAATAATCACTAGCAATATAGTAAATGATTGATAATCAACAACTTACAGAAATAGAAAATTAAGAAGCAAGAGCAAGATGCAAGAGGCCAGAAACAGCATTCTTTCATGTTACCTAGAACAAAGATTCGGGACACAAAAAAGGCTCGTACGAAAACGTACGAACCTTTCTACAAACCTTAACAGGCTTTAATTATTCTTCGTCATCACCTTCATCGGCAGCGGCAGAAGCTGCACCGAACTTGCCAAGGAGAGCGTCTACATTCACGCCGGTCAAGCCAACGAGTGTCTTGACATCAGTCTTCTTGTCGGTTTCAACCTTGTCGAAGCTAGAAACGATGTAGAAGTCAGAAGTGGCAGAGAACTTGCGAGTCTTGTTCGCAATGCTCATTTCGCCCTTGATGCTTGGGAAGTACTTTGCTTCAAGAGAAGCCTGGTCCTTTGCGCTCTTAGCATTCTGCATAACGTCTGTAGCAAGGCTCCAGACCAAGCGGTTCTGTTCTACAGCGCTGTTGACATAGTCAAGAATCTTTGCAGAAGACTTGTAGCTCTTCTGGGTTGTTTCGTTATACTTTTCTTCGGCCTGGCCCATGTAATTGCCCTTCTGCATAAGAAGCATAATGGCAAAAAGAACTACGAGAACGCTAGCAGCAATAGAAATAATTTTCGGATTCATGTGAAGTTCTCCTTAGTCAAGGCTAAATGGTGCTGGAGCAGGGAGTGTAAACTGAGCCTTGGAATCGTAATTAGACAAGGCACTGTAATCCATCTTTGCAAGCTTACCCTTTGCAAAGGTAAAGGTAATGGAGCAACCCTTACCGCAGGCAACAGTCTTGACGCCACCTTCAGAAGACACCAAGATGGAACCTTCTGCAAGGCCGAGTTCGCTAAACTTCATTTGAGCCTTTTCTGGAATGCCGGCTGCAGAATAGATGTAGCTGAGCTGGCGTTCACGGGATTCCTTGTCGTTTACAATTGCATCGAGGCGTGCGTTAAAGCCCTTTTCGGACTTGTCGCCAGACTTGATTGTTTCATAGACAAGGCGCCATGCCTGGCCAAACTGGTCTACAGACTTCCACTGGTCATGGAGAGCTGCGTTAGAAAGTTCAAGGTACTTGCCGCTCTGGTCCTTGTAAAGGCCCTTGGCAGTTTCATTGTACTGGCCCTTCAAGACGAACATCAAAACTGCAAGTGCGACAAGGATCACTATGTCGACAATGAGCAAAATCTTGAACTTTTTCATTTTTTGAGCCTTGGCAGATTCTGCCTGGCCCTCGGTCTGGTTTACTTCTTCTGGATTCATATACCCTCTAAGTTAGAATACGTTCCATAATTTAATTTTTTTCACGAAAAAAAGCCAATAAAGTTTTTAAATTACAGCTCATGCAAAACGAAAAGAGTTTATCTATAATAATTTTTAACAATCTAAAAGAACTTATCAGCGCAAAAAACGCCGCGCACGACTCCATGTTCAAGTTCCATTGGAAAAAAATGTGGCCGTTCAGCCTTTTGTGGCCGCAAGTCGACTTTATAAGAATAGAACGATTCATGGGTACTTTGTGCGAACAATGCGAAGACCAGATCAAGTTCTTAAACGGCAACAAGAACAAGGCTGCCAAAGAAGAAATTCCTTTCTTGGATTCCGTACCTGCATACCTTGAGGCTCTTTCTGTAACATGCCAAAAGCTTGCCATTGTCGCAAACTACCGCCAGGCGCTTCTTGAAAAAAAAGAAAAGAAGAACGCTTTCAAGTTCAACGACATGCTTAAGGCCTACCAGGAGGCTACAGCCTCGCTTACCCGCGCAGGCGCATTTGTGCAAGTAGCATGGGGCGATTTAAAGGCCAAGCAAAGCTCTAAGCAAGGATAAACGCCAGGCAATCCGCTTTAGCGCACTCTTCTTTTTACCGGTAATTTGCGTTGCATTAGATTCGTGAATTCGGTATTCAATATACGGCGTTTGCAAGTAGCAGACGTCATATTTTTTTTCGGCAACAAGCCCTAGCCACTGGTCATGCATCGGGAGTTTTTTCGGGAACGGCAATGCTGTTTTAAGTAATTCCCTGCGGAATGCCATGCAGCAACCGGTGTACGTATTTTTTAGCCAGTTGTTGAACACGCCTTTTTTATATGGGCGAATGCTGGACAAAGTTCGTTCACGATTCCCGTTTTTTAAAATATAGGCATCGTGCATTACCAGGCTTGAATTTTCAAGAGCCTTGCAAACCGAATCAACCTTACCAGGGAGCCAGACATCATCCTGATCGGCAAGGAAAATGATATCGCCTTTTGCATTTTGCAAGGCACGTTCCAAATTATAAATGGGGCCAAGCCTAGACTCCCCTCTTAAAATTTTAATGCGAGAATCCTTGAAGTCTTCTACAATCAGCAAGGTTTTGTCGGTCGAATTGTCATCGGCAACAATAATTTCTGCACTTTGAGGAAGTTCCTTCAAAATGCTTTCAAGCTGTTCACGAACATAGCGTTCGCCATTGTAAGTTGCCATGCAGACTGAAATACACATGATAAAAAAAATAACTTTTAGTGACTGGTATATAGGGGGATTGGATTTAGGGATTAGGGTATAGGGTCTAGGGGCTAGTGGATGTTGATTTTCAGTGTTTTTAGAATCTAGGATTTAGGGGCTACTTAATTGATAATGAAAGTTCTATCCCAAGCTATTAATTGAATTACCTCTAGGCGCGTAGCGCCGACCCCACGCCTCAAAGTGAGCGCAGCGAACGACCTAACTTCCATCTACAGACTCCTGTACTCTGTATTCTGTCCTCTGTCCTCTTTCTTGTCAGTGTTTCAAGAACGCACTTGGAACAAGGAGCTTTGGGACTCGTTTCCAAAAATCAATTGTCATGGAGCAAAGGCTCGGAAATCTCTTTAAAGCCTCAACCTTATTCTTGTATGTAAGGGCAGAAAACCAGCGCATTTTCCAAAGCTTGACCGCCTTGGAATACAAAGGATGATCCTTGTACAATTCTACAGTGTCGAGCATATTGGTATAAAGCCAGTTCACGTTTTCTGCAGTGTCTGCATTTGACATGTTGTTGCCGTGAATGCGATAAAAGCAAGTGTTCGTTTCAATTACCGGGAGTGGCGAACTCACGGAAAGAAGCTTGAGCATCATCGGAAAGTCCTCTTGCCCAATGTTTTCATCATAGCCACCAAGCTTTTTGAATTCTTCAAGGCGAAGCATTTCGGAGCAGCCGTGCAACTCACGTTCGCCTAAAAAGAACTGTTCAAAAGTCACCTGAGGAATTGACTTCAAGTAGCGGGAATCAAGTTTTCCATCGCCATTTCCATCAGCATCAATTACAGAAATCTGTCCAAAGCATGCAATTGCATTCGGATTGTTTTCAAGGTACGCGCTTTGTGCAGCAAGTCGTCCTGCTGGCATAACATCGTCGGAAGCGAACGTGCAAAAATACTTGCCTCTTGCAAGGCTCAACAATTCATTGAGCGTTGCAATAACACCCTTGTTTGCGCGGTGCACATATTTAAAGCCAAGCTCCTTGGCTAACGCTTCCAAAATTTTTGGCGAAGAATCCTTGCTGCCATCGTCAATTACAATCAGTTCAAAGTCGACTCCGGTTTGCGCCATAATGGAACGCACCGAAGCTTCCACAAAGCGTTCGTGGTTGTAGCTTGCCAAAAGAACTGATACCAATGGATTCATTACGATTCCCACTTAATTGTTTGAACGAAAATGAATGTAGTAACAAAGTAAAGCAGGTTTTCGGCAGCGTAAGCGATTGTCGGTGCAAAAATGCCAATTTGGTGAGATAGCAAGATCGTGCAGACAACAAAGAAGATTGTAAAGAAGGTTTCTGCTATTGCGAACTTGCCCATTTGCTGTTTTGCAATCAATACCATGGCGCAACACCAGCCACCCGCTCTAAAAAAGTCGCCAATAAGCTGCCACTGCAACAAGTTTTCTGCGCTTGCAAATTCTGTAGAAAGGAACAAGGCTATAACAAAACTGCGGAACACAACAAACAGCACTACACAAACGGCAACAAGCGCCAAAATGCGAAGTAGCAGCGGGTAAAATGTTTTACGGAATTCTGCGCGATTCATTTTGGCAGAAACTCGCGGCAAAAGAACAACACCTAGAGCCGAAGAAATCCCTACACTGAAAAAATCCGAGATTTTATAAATGCCCTGCCAAAGGCCAGCACTTTGCCAACCAAAATGCGAACCCAAATAGGAACGGACGATTGTCAACGCAATTGGCGAAAGTACCATTGGCAATAGGCCCATGGCAGCAAACTTGAGCCAAGGGATTCTGCTTTCAAACTTGAACGCAATTGCAGACTTTAAATCTGGAATTTTAAAGCCCGCTCCCTTCGCTATTGGCAATGCGATTGCAACAGAAAGAATTGACTGTGTTGCAATTACAGAAAGCAACGAAAGCGTTTGCGTATAAAGCAGGGCTATTACCCAAATGGTTTGTACAAGTGTCGAGCCAAGCGATATCGCTGCCCAGCGTCTATAATGGCCAAGGCCATTCATTACCGAGGCACAAGCCAAGGTAAGGTTCGTTGCAGCAATTCCTGGCAACATAAGCAAAAGTGCTGCTTGAACTGCTTTTTCAGGAACCCCAGGGAACAAGGTCCTTAGCGGAGCAAAAAAAACTGCGAACGCAATCACAATAGCAACTGCAATCATTGCATATACAGAAATCCGGTAGCCACCACGCCAAATTCCAAGGAGTTTATTCTTATCATCCTTGTTCAGTGCAGTCAAACTAACCCAGGCATTTTGTAAAGCAAGTGAAGAAGCGCCCTGAGCAAGTGCAATAACATTTTGAAACTGCCCCACAAGGGCAAAGGCCGCAGGGCCTAGCAACACGGCAAGCACCTTATTTACAAGAAACGCGCACAGCGTTCTAATTGCGGTCACACCTGCGGAGCCAAAGCAAAGTTTCCAAAAAGATTGCATAAGATCAATTAACAATTAACAATTAACAATTAATAATAAACAATGAATAATGAACGATTAAACTTTGAATGAATTTACCGCATTAATAACAGCCTGAATTTCTTCTTCGGTCAAGAACGGGTGCAAGGGCAAGCTAAGTTCTTCTTTTGCAAGTTTTTCAGCTATCGGATACGAAACTCCGACATAGGCATTTGCATACGCTTTCTGTAAATGCGGTGGGGTCGGATAATGAATCAGGGTATCAACGCCATGAGCTTTCAAGTGTTCCCGCAAGGCATCTCGTTTTTCAGAATGCACAGCAAAAATATGCCACACACATTCATTCCTATTTTCTGCAGAAACCTTTGGTAAGCGTACTAGCGGATTTTTTATTTCTGTAGAATAGCGCTCCGCCAAATCACGGCGGCAATTATTTTGTTTCGCAAGTTTCACGAGCTTTTCTGAAAGAATCGCAGCCTGTAATTCATCGAGCCTTGAATTTTCACCAATATATTCGTGCACATACTTTTCGGAAGAACCGTAATTTGCAAGTTTCCGAATTACGCAAGCAAGTTCGCTGTCATTCGTCGTTACTGCTCCGGCATCGCCAAGTGCGCCTAGGTTTTTACCAGGATAAAAACTAAAGCCCGCTGCATCGCCAAGAGTGCCTGCCATGCGGCTATCACGCGTCGAGGCTCCATGGGCCTGCGCCGCATCTTCAAGCAAAAGCAAGTTCCGGTCTTCTGCAAAACCGCGAAGCCTATCCATTGGGCATAGCCTGCCATACAAGTGAACTGCGAGAATCGCCTTGACTCGCACCTTGGCATAAGTTGCCTGGACAAATGCCTTTTCTACAGAGCCAAGAGTGAGAACGCAAGTTTCTGGATCAGGTTCTGCAGGAACCGGCACTAGCCCAGCTGCAGTAACGGCAAGCCAGGTAGCAATGAATGTATTGCTAGGCACAATGACTCCATCGCCACGATCAAGGCGACCAAGTTCCATGTAGCCCTTCAAAATCAAGGAAAGAGCTTCAAGACCGTTACCAACGCCAACACAATATTTTGTACCGCAAAAAGATGCAAACTGATTTTCGAAATTTTCACATTCCTTGCCACGAATAAACCAGCCAGATTGAAGAACTCGGCTCATGGCATTTGCGATTGTATTTCCATACGAAGCGTTTACGCGCTCTAAAGGGTAATAAGGTACTTTTAGCATTTTCAAACAATATACAAAAATCATGTCATGAGTTATTATTACAAGCTCCAGATTTCCCGACAAACGGTTTCACTGCATTCCTAAATTTTCTACATTCAGGCCATGTTCGATTTATTGCCTTACCAACCTTATTGGGATTCTCGTCTAGACCAGTTCGTAAAGGAGCAGTCCGTAAACGGGACTTTTTTGCAAACAAGGCAATTCTTGAACTACCACCCTAAAGAACGCTTTAAAGAAGCTACATTCGCACTAGAAAAAAGCGGAACAATCGCCGCTTATTTCCCTGGTAACGTCACCGTCGAAAACAGCTTTGTTTCGCACCAAGGTTCCACGTTTGGTGGCCCCGTTTTTAACAAGGCGTTCTACAAGGCATCGCGCGTTCTTGAAATTTTAAAGCAGGCCGACGAATATTTCACAGAACATTACAAGAGCGTCCGTTTAAAGCTTACGCCACAGCTTTTTTCTAAGGAGTCTCCAGATCTTATAGAATACGCCATGGAGCACCTCGGCTACAAACGAAATACAGAACTTAGCGCCTACACGCCTTTGACTGCAGGCGACCCTTTAGACAGTTGCGACAAGGAATGCCGACGCATTTTTAGGCAATCCGAAAAAAGCAATGTTACTTACAGGGCTTTTGAAAACGCCGAAGACTTTGAAACATTCTACAAGTTCCTTGAAATTTCAAAGGCAAAGCACAACGCAAAGCCGGTACACACGCTGGAAGAACTGTACGATTTGCAAAAGCGCCTGAACAGCGACCTTGACAAAAAATACAGGCCCATTGAACGCATTCGCTTTAGAGGTATCTGGGTTGAAGGTCGCTATGTAGCAGGGATGATGTTATTCGCTTTTACAGAGACGAATTCAATTCACGCCCAGTACATAGCTCCTGATGACAGCTTCAAGGAATTCCAGCCAACAACCTGCCTTTACGTAAATGCGCTTCGCGAAGCTGCAAGGCAGAGCTTTCAGAATTTTTCCTGGGGAATTTCTACGGAAAATGGCGGTGAATTCTTGAATGAAAATCTTTTTAGATTCAAGGAATCGCTAGGCGCAAAAGCAAGCGTGAATGTCACCTACACCAAAGAGTTCTAGTTTTTGGTAGCCGATGGTACCAACAACGGGGTTTTGCGCATTTTAGTACCACGCGATGACAAATTTTTAACGATTCACTTCTTTGATAAAGTCTTCGTATTCGTATATGTAATCAGCAGCATTGTAATGTTCCGAGGCAAGAACCATGCAAACTGCCCCGCTTGAAAAGTTTTCAATTTCACGCCAGGTCATTGTCGGAATGTAAAGGCCCTTATAACTACGGTTCAGCGAAAACTTCTGGCGAGTCTTTCCATTGTCAAGAACAACATCAAAACTGCCACTAGCAGCAAAAATAAGCTGGCGCAATTCGCGATGCGCATGTCCACCGCGAGTAGAACCGCCCGGGACATCGTACAAGTAGTAAAGTCGCTTGATATCAAATGGAATGAGTTCGCCGCCTTCAACAACGCTCAAGTTGCCACGCTCGTCATGGACAATCGGGATATCGATAATCTGTGGTTCATTCCAATTCATAAGTTAACCTAAATTTTCTTGTTTATGTACAGGGACCCATTCACCAGTTACCAACGAAGGGTACTGGAAAAGTTTCAATTCAAACTTTGAAAGCGCAGCAATCAAATGGTCAAAAATATCCGATTGAATGTTTTCATATTCCACCCAGTTCGTGATATTTGTGAAGGCATAGATTTCTAGCGGTAAGCCTTCGGCAGTCGGTTGCAACTGGCGCGTCATAAGAGTCATCTTCTTGTGAATCTTCGGATTGTTCTGCAAATAGGCATTGCAATAAGCCCTAAAGGTTCCAATGTTTGTCATGTGCGTCTTATTTAGCATCAACGGATCTTCAGAACAATTCTGCGCACCAAGTTCACAGACCTTTTGCTTTAAGTAAGGGGCAAGAATTTCAATCTTAGAAAGGCGTTCCACCTCTTCGTCAGTCAAAAAACGAATGGACTTTACGTCGATAAACAGGGAGCGCTTAATGCGCCTGCCACCGGAATCCACCATGCCTCGCCAATTCTTGAAAGAATTGGTAATGAGGTCATAAGCAGGAATAACAGAAACAGTCTGGTCCCAGTTGCGAATCTTAACAGAAGTAAGCGTAATATCGATTACAGTTCCATCAGCATCATGTTTTGCAATTTCAATCCAGTCACCCTTGCGAAGCAAATCCGAAATGTTAATCTGCAAGCCCGAAACAACGCCAAGGATAGAATCCCTAAAGATCAAGATCAAGACGGTTGCCGCAGCACCCAACGCAGAAAGTATGAATACGGGACTCTTGCCGCTAACTTGAGAAATAATCAAGACTACGCAAACGCAAAAGGCTATAAGCTTTAACGCCTGAAAAAGCCCCTTCATGGGCCTAGACTTTGTGCGTTCATTCCGGTCATTGTAAAATTCAACAACATTCAAAAATGAGCTAAAGACCCGCAAGCCGACAATGGCAAACCAAATGCTAATTGCCTTCGAAACGACTTCAAAAGCAAAGTCATTTGACGGGAGCACTTGAGGCAAAGCGGCAGAAACAATTACACCAGGAATAAGCAAGATCGCTTGTGACACCACTTTTTTTTCAATGAGAATGTCATCAAGTTTATTCTTTGTTCGCTTGGCCACAGCGCGAAGAATCCGCATGCCAATAAAATGCAGCAGCAAATAAATTCCAAGAGCTACACCAAGTGTAATCGCCAGGTTATAATACTTTTCCATTACATCCCCAATTTCGGCTTACCGCTCCAGCCAAGCTTTTCCCTTAGAGCATCCATAAAGCCGTGTTCAATGCGAATGAACGTGGTTTCGTAATTACTCTTAGTCATAACCACATACTCCTTCGGTTGCATAGAATAGCTAATACGGCCATCAAAAACAAGGCGCGAAGGAACATCGCCAATAGAAGCCATGCGGCATTCAAGTGAAGCAGGCATCACAAGAGGGCGCATAGAAAGGCTCGATGGAGCAATCGGCGTAAGCACAAACACTCCCGAAGACGGGAAAATAAGAGGACCGCCGGCAGAAAGGTTATATGCGGTGGAGCCTGTCGGGGTCGAAAGAACAAGGGAGTCAGCCCAATATTCAGTCAAATGCTTATGATCCAAATCTACAGTCAAGTTCACCATGCGTTCAGGGCCATCGGCTCTTACAAGCACTTCGTTCAAGACAGTTTCCTTGAACAGCAACTTGCCTTTTTCATTGTAGATTTTTGCATCCATCATGATGCGTTTTCGTGTCTGGAAATTGTCGGAAAGAATTTTATCCAGGGTATCTTGCAAGTCTTCGGCACGAGTTTCTGCAAGGAACCCGACCTTGCCTGCATTCACGCCAAGAATCGGGACCGATGTTCCAAGGGCAATACGGGCTGTAGAAAGTACAGTTCCATCGCCGCCAACGGCCAAAAGCAAGTCTACAGAACGCATAGTCTTATCGGTAACCACGCGGAACGGCCTTGCAACAAGTTCCCTTAAAGCCTCATTCACATAAAAATGAATTTCAGGATGCAACTTGGCCCATGCGGCAATTCCTTCCAGAGCCGAGATCAATTCATGACTCTTCGCCTTGAATCCGACAACACCAATCTTAGAAAGCTTCATTTAAGCCTCCTTGCCACAAATTGCAGCAATGGACTCTCGAACTCGAGGGAACATCTTATCGGTTTCTTCAATTCCCTGAATTTCTACATGCACCTTGACTCTTGCTGCAAGAATCGCCAGAGCAAGGCCAACGGTCGGGAACCCGATACAATCAAATTCGCCGACATCAAGTTCTTCCTTACCGCGAATTACAAGACCATCTTCATACACGCCAATTTCTGCGCCAGTCTGTCTCAAGTTTGCTGCCAGTTTTTCTAGAAGCGGCATCGCACGGGAAACTTCTTCGGCAGGCAAATGGAATATCGTTTCTTTTTCGGCATAGCAAGCAGCAATGGCAAGCAATGGAATTTCTTCAACAGCAATCGCCATGTTATCGCCAGCGAAATGGCACCCCTGCAAACGCTTATTGCCAATGGGCTTTACGAGGACATCGCCATAAGGTTCGCCATAACGTTCACGACGTCCAGAAATATCAAAGTCGGCCCCCATGCGCTTTAGCACGCTAAACGCGGCAGCACGGCTACCGCCAACAACAACATTTTTAATTACTTCACCCTCCTTGTTTGCAGAAAACAAGGAGGCAATTGCAAGGGCAAGTGCTTCTGTCACATCGCCAGGAATAAAGTATTCTCGCGATGTCATGATCTTGGTTTCGCCAAGGAGAGTTCGCCAGGTGCGTTCAAGCTTAAGGCCCTTAGCCTTGGCCAGGCGGCGAGAAAGTTCATCCTTGAGTTCCGGAGTGTGAACCTCGAACTTCATATTGGCGCCAAAGTACACAAGCATCGATGAAAAGGAGTCGCGTACAGAAAGTTTTTCTTCGAGCGAAACCTCACGACCTTCTACAAGTGCCGAAAGCAAGGCAAAGTTCTTAGCCAAGTACGGATAGCCGCCAAAGCTCGCCTTCTTGAGTGTCGGGATACGTTCCGAAAAATGGAACGATACGGAATTTTCAGTTTCTTCTTCGACAACGGCAAAGGCAATCTTTTTTAGCAGTTCCACCTTGAAGGCAAAATCACTGGAACCATTTGCAAAGATCGTAAAACGAGTTTCCTTGTCCTTGCTTGCCAAGGCCCAAATCAAGACCTCCGCATTAAGCGAAAATCCGCTAGGCAAAATTGTCGGCACCTTGTATTGCAAGCCAACGCCTTCAAGCAAAAGCTGGTTACCAACTTCTCGATACGCTAGTCCAAAATCCTTAAGGGCTTCTGCAAAACGTTCAACTTCGGTTGTCTTCTTAAAATCATCAACAGAGGTACGGCCATTCACGAGCAGCGCAAGTACAAGGCACTGTTCAAGCATTTCCCTATCTGAATTAACACTCCATTCCATTTATACCTGCTAGCGTAAGGCGGCCTCATGGCCGAGTTTCGTTAGAAGTTCAACAGCTTCCTTGGCTTCCCGTTCCGTTTTAAATGCAAGCAAAAGCGTTCCCGAAACATTTTCGCGAACCTTCATGAGTTCAATATCACGAACGTTCAAGCCGGCGTTTGCAATCGGCTGCATAACATCAAGAATTGTTCCCGGCTTGTCTTCAAGAGCTACGGTAATATCGTAAAACGCATGCCCGGCAGCGCGGCCCGGGGCAAAGAGCGATGCGCGCCCCTTGTTGCCAGCTTCAAACACGCAATGCACACGCCCATCGCAATTTTCATTTGCAAGGGCTAGTTCATCAACAGCCTTGCGTGTTTCTTCGATGCCTTCGGCAAAATCTGTCAAAGCTTTAGAAATTGCTTCACGGTTTGTAACAAGGATATCATGCCACATGTTCCAACCGCTTGCGGCAATACGGGTCATGTCTCTAAAGCCACGGCCTGCGAAATGCTGGTAGTTGTTGTCAAGCAAATCCTTTGGCAAGTTGCCAGCAAGAGTCGAGCTTACCATTTGCGGCATGTGGCTAAGCCAGGCTATAACACGGTCATGGGTCTTTGGCGGGAACACAACTTCTTGCGCGCCAAGGAATGCAATGAGTTCAGAAAGGCTTGCATACTGTGAGGGCATCACGCCCTCCGGCGGGCAAAGGAACCAGTAGGCATTTTCAAAAAGCGATGGATCGTTGTATTCAAGCGTACGCTTTTCGGAACCCGCCATCGGGTGACCACCCACAAAAAGGAATGGCTCCGGGAGCTTAAAACCGTTTTCACAGATTACGGACTTTGTACTGCCGATATCGCTCACAAGAACAGGGCTTTCAAGCTTTACCGCAGAAAGCTTCTGTAGCATTTCCAGAATGTGGAGGATTGGCGAGCAAAGCAAAATGAGTTCCGTGCCACGCGCCCAGTTTTCAACATCGTCGTATGCAAAGAATTCATCGGCAATTCCAAGTTCCTTGGCCCTGTCGAGAGTTTTCTGCGAACTTACCACGCGGATTGTTACCGGGAGCTTCGATTCCCTGATAGCAACGGCAATGGAACTAGCCAAAAGGCCAAAGCCAACAAAGGTAACACTCTTCAAGCGCATGCTATTCCTCGATCTTGCAAGTTTCACGCATCAAGACTTCAAAAATATTCTTCATGGATTCCGGGTAAAGCGGCCCGCCCATGGCTTCGCATTTTTTGGCAACACGGTCAAGAATAGCCTGCTCACGACTTTTGTCAAAAACAGGCAAGCCCTTTTCCTTTTTGATTTTACCAATTTCTACAGCATAGGAAGCCCGCTCATTCAAGAGCTTTATAATTTGGTCTTCCAACGCATCAATTTTTATTCGCCAATCTGAAATTTCCATATAGAATAACATAGCAAAAAAGAGATTAAAGGCTCTTTGCTGCCAAGTGGAACGAGGCGAAATTTTAACGCAATTAAGCCCACTTTCCTTGACTGTTGCAAGTGGACTACACAAAAATTTTGCATTCAACGCTATCCCCAGGGAATTGAGCCCTGTGGTGATTGTTTTTAAAGCTGCCAAATCAGCAAGTGGTTTTGCAGTTATGCGTTCTGAAGTTCCCGCTGGATTTCAAGGACCTGCGAAAGAGAGATGTCTAGAAAATCAGAAACATCTTCAGGAGTTTTACCCTTTTGCAAGTTTTTCTTGATCAGGTTCACGCGTTCTTCTTCTTGCCGTTTGCGTTCTTCCAACCGGCCTTCACGGCGCGCAGTACCGATACGAGTAGAAATTTCTGCTTGCGTTACCATACCCTTTGCAATCTCCGTGATTAAATCTTCCGGCGTTCCCTTGACCTGCATCGTCCTGTACACGTTCGCGATTTCCTTGTCACGCGTCTTTGGCGCTTTGCTCGCGCTCGCCATCTTCGTGAAGTTGACCAAGTCAATGATAATATACTTAATTTTAGGAGATTATATGACAAAAAAGCCTCCCTAAGGAGGCTCCTATTGTTACGTGTTCTAAAGTTCCCGCTGGATCTCAAGGACCTGCGAAAGAGAAACGTGCATAATATCGGCTAGCATTTCTGCAGCATACCCTTTCTGCAAGTTTTCCTTGATCAGGTTCACGCGCTCCATTCGGTGCTGTTCTTCTTGCTGTTTGCGTTCTTCCTCACGACCTTCCTCACGACCCTCTTCAAGGCCTTCCTGATGCGCGAGAACAATGC